>JAZQSZ010000123.1:0-11013 GCA_045630365.1 Paludibacteraceae bacterium
AACGTGAGCAAAGCGAACAAAGACTATGGCACTAATCGTTCCTGTACGCGGATTTACTCCGCAAATAGGTAAGGATTGCTTTCTAGCAGAGAACGCAACAATCGTCGGTGATACCGTCATCGGCGATGGTTGCTCCATCTGGTTTAACGCCGTATTGCGCGGCGATGTCAACTGGATCAAGATTGGCAACCACGTGAACATCCAAGATGGTTCTGTGCTTCACACTCTATACGAGAAAAGCACCATCACTATCGGCGACTATGTATCCGTAGGTCACAACGTGACTATTCATGGTGCAGATGTACATGACTACGCACTCATCGGTATGGGCTCTACCCTACTCGACGGAGTGGTAGTAGGCGAAGGCGCTATCGTGGCTGCGGGATCATTGGTTCTCAAAAACACACAAATTGGTCCATACGAAGTATGGGGCGGTGTACCTGCTAAGTTCATCAAGAAAGCAGATCCTGAACAAACCAACGAAATCAATCGCAAGATTGCACACAACTACGCCATGTACGCTAGTTGGTACATGGAAGAAGAGTAACTCATTAACTAGGATTAGTATGTACAATCGAATACTACTCAAACTCTCTGGCGAGAGCCTAATGGGAGAAAAAGGCTACGGCATTGACGAGAAACGTCTTGCTGATTATGCCACACAAATACAAAACATCGCAAACACAGGCGTACAAATAGGTATCGTCATTGGAGGTGGAAACATTTTCCGCGGACTCAGCGGTGCGCAAAAAGGTTTTGACCGTGTCAAAGGCGACCAAATGGGTATGCTAGCAACCGTTATCAACTCCTTAGCACTCTGCTCTGCACTAGAGGCTATCGGACAAAAAGTACGCGTGATGACTAGTGTACGCATGGAGCCAGTAGGCGAGCTCTACTCTACCGCAGCTGCGCTTCGTCTAATGGAAGAGGGCAACGTGGTTATTATCGCAGGTGGTACAGGTAACCCATACTTCACAACCGACACCGCATCCGTGCTTCGCGCTATTGAGATCAAGGCAGATGTGATGATGAAAGGTACACGCGTGGATGGTATCTACACCGCAGACCCAGAGAAAGATCCTACTGCCACCAAGTTCACAGAGATAACCTACGACGAGGTACTATCTCGCAACTTACGTGTCATGGACCTCACCGCCATCACGATGTGTCGCGAGAACAAGATGCCTATCTATGTCTTTGACATGGACACCGTAGGCAACCTAGAGAAAGTCATCAACGGCGAACAAATAGGAACCTTGGTAAAACCCTAATCTAGATAGACTAGATAGACTAGATAAACTAGAACGCAAAAACACTCATAAAACTTTACAAATATGATTGAACCTAGCAAAATTAAATCAGATGCTGCTGAATTGATGGAATCTGCAGTGATGTATCTTGATGATGCTTTGGCTCGTATTCGCGCGGGCAAAGCTAGTGCACGAATCCTCGATGTAGTGAAAGTAGAATACTACGGACAGATGAGCCCACTCGCTAACGTGGCTACAATCACCACTCCTGACGCACGCACCATCCAAATCCAACCATGGGAGAAAAAGATGATTGCAGAGATCGAACGTGCTATCATCAACTCTAGCGTAGGACTCGCACCAAGCAACAATGGTGAGAGCATCCGTCTTATGATCCCACCTTTGACCGAGGAGCGCCGCAAAGAATTGGCAAAACAATGTAAGGGCGAAGCTGAGAACGCTAAAGTCAGCATCCGTAATGCTCGTCGCGACGCAATCGATTTGCTCAAAAAGCAAGTGAAAGAGGGTCTACCAGAGGACGCTGAGAAAGATGCGGAGAACGATGTTCAAAAGTTACACGACAAGTACGTGAAACAAGTGGACGAGATCTACGCTAAGAAAGAGAAAGAGATTATGACTGTGTAATCTCTTGGTTTAAAGTTTATAGTTTATAGTTTAAAGGCGGAGATCAGGCAACTATGTTGCTACTTTACTTGCCTATAATCTTTAACCTTTAATCTATTAATCAAAGATTTCTCATAATAGCAATAGCATGGGCATTGGGTAATCCAATGTCCAGTGCTATTTGACTAGACATTCTAACTACATGAAAGGACTAGTAATCAAATCTACAGGCACCAGTTATGGCGTTTACTTCGAGGACGGGACAACAGCCGATTGCCATGTCAAAGGCAACTTCCGTATTCGCGGTATTCGCTCTACCAACCCTGTAGCAATTGGCGATTATGTCGAAGTCATCACCAACGAGGATGGTACCAATTGGATAACCGAGTTATACGATCGTAAGAACTATATCATTCGTCGTGCCACTAACCTAAGCTACGCCTCGCATATCCTAGCCGCTAATGTGGATATGGCGGCCCTGATTGTAACCATCAATCACCCTAAGACCTCAACTACTTTTATTGACCGTTTTCTTGCCACATGCGAAGCATACCGTGTTCCCGCATGTTTGATTTTCAACAAGATTGACTTGCTCAACGAGGAGGAGCTGCAAGAGTTAGCCTCACTCCGCCAACTTTATAAGTCACTCGACTACCCCACCTATGCCATCTCGGCATTAAGATTGCAAGAGTCGGAGCTAACCAAACTATTCCAAAACCGTATTACCCTGTTATCTGGAAACTCCGGCGTAGGTAAGTCCACATTGCTCAATGCCATATTAGGCAAAGATATTGCACGCACAGGCGCTATATCCTCGGCACACCACAAAGGTATGCACACCACCACTTTCTCCGAGATGTACCCGATAGAGGGTTCAGGAGTTCAGGAGGAGAGAGGTTCAGGCTCGTGGATTATTGACACCCCAGGTATCAAGGGGTTTGGACTCTTGGACGTTGAGAAAGAAGAGATTGGTCACTATTTCCGCGACATATTCCATTTCAGCCACGACTGCCGCTATTCCAACTGTCTACACACAGGCGAACCTGGTTGTGCAGTCTATCAAGCAGTAGCCAAAGGCGACATCGCCCTCTCTCGCTACGAGAGCTACCTCAGTATCCTAGACGACACCCAAGAAAGTAAGTATCGCTAAGCCTTTTTCGAAGGACTATAGATGATCTAGATGGTCTAGATGGTCTAGATGGTCTAGATTTTCTAGTTAATCTAGCAAATTTGCATTTTTTTTGCATTTTTTCTTCACACTGACAAGTTTTAGCAGTTTGACGCAGTAATTTTGCAGCAGATTTGAAAAAACAACATGTTTAACTACTAAAACTTACTCTTTATGAACACTTTTTTGACCCTAATCATCAGCATCGCTTCGGCTACCGTCATTGTATTTTGTATGGATATGCTTACACAATTTTTTGAGCAAAACGCATAAACATACATAAAATAACACACACATTTGCATATATGCAAAAAAATATGTAACTTTGCAGACGATATTCAGTAAAAACAGAAATACTAACCAATAAACACATACAACTATGGCACAAGACAAGAAAACACCTTCAGCAGAAAAACTGAAAGCATTGCAGAACGCAATGGATAAAATTGATAAACAATTCGGCAAAGGCGCCATCATGAAACTTGGCGACGACAAAATCGAAGATATACCTGTTATTCCTACTGGCTCTGTGGGCTTGAATGTCGCACTAGGCGTGGGCGGTTATCCTCGTGGTCGCGTCATTGAGATCTATGGTCCAGAGTCTTCTGGTAAGACTACCCTGGCTATCCACGCAATGGCAGAGGTGCAAAAGCAAGGCGGTATTGCAGCTATCATCGATGCAGAGCACGCCTTTGACCGTTTTTATGCAGAGAAACTGGGAGTTAATACCAACGAACTCCTCATTGCTCAACCTGATAGCGGCGAGCAAGCCCTAGATATCGCAGATGAGTTGATCCGTAGTGCTGCGGTGGATCTCGTGGTGATTGACTCTGTAGCTGCTCTTACCCCTAAGGCAGAGATTGAGGGCGATATGGGTGATAACCGTGTAGGTTTGCAAGCACGATTGATGTCACAGGCGCTTCGTAAACTCACCGCTACCATCAACAAGACGCAAACCACCTGTATCTTCATCAACCAATTGCGTGAGAAGATCGGCATAATGTTCGGCAGTCCAGAGACCACTACTGGTGGTAACGCCCTGAAGTTCTACGCCTCTGTGCGTATCGATATCCGCAAGGGTACCGCTATCAAAGATGGTGATGAGATCCTCGGCAACCAAGTACGCGTGAAAGTCATCAAGAATAAGGTAGCTCCTCCATTCAAGAAAGCAGAGTTTGACTTGATGTTCAACGAGGGTATCTCTCGCGCAGGAGAATTGCTAGACCTAGGCGTAGAAAAAGGTATCATCACCAAGTCAGGATCGTGGTTTAGCTACGATGGCAATAAACTTGCACAAGGTCGCGACGGCGCTAAAAAAGTATTGCTTGACAACCCAGAACTCGCTGCCGAGATCGAAGAGAAACTCATGGCAGCACTCAAGAAGTGAGTTTGAATTCCAAAACTCTCATATTAACCCCTGAGAAAGCACACGACATGGAGCAAAAGTTCCGTGTCGTGAAGCGTTCTGTAGATGCACGTCAGAAACAACTCAAGGTCAATCTTACCCTTCTGACCAATGACAACGACCAGTTCATAGAGAAGGAGACACCGATTCCTTTCTATGAGACTCCCGTATTCCAAGATGTGCATAACGCCAAGCATTCGGTCAATATCATAGGCGCAGGTCCTGCAGGATTGTTTGCGGCATTGACCCTGATTGAGCATGGCATCAAACCCATCATCTACGAACGTGGTAAAGAAGTAGCCGAGCGCAAAAAAGACATCGCTACACTCAACCGCAACCAAGGACTTAACACCGAGTCCAACTACTGCTTTGGCGAAGGTGGCGCTGGTACGTTCTCGGATGGTAAACTCTACTCCCGTAGCAAGAAACGTGGTAATATGCAACGTGTGATGGAACTCTTCCATCATTTCGGAGCCAAAGACAATATCCTCTACGAGGCACATGCGCATATCGGTAGTGACAAACTGCCTAGCATCATCCGCTCCATGCGCGAGTGTATCATAGAGCACGGTGGCGAAATACATTTCGGTACCTGTATCACTAGTCTTTCCAACCTACTCAACCCTACTCCACACTACTCCACACCTACTATCCTCGCCATCGGTCACTCCGCCCATGACACCTATCTCATGCTACTGAACGAGGGCGTGAGACTAGAGGACAAAGGTTGTGCAATGGGTGTGCGTGCAGAACATCCGCAAGATTTGATAAACCGATTGATGTACCACGATCCATCACCAGAGTTGGTCAAACTTCTTGGTAACGCATCCTACTCATTGGTAACACAGGTGCAAGGTCGTGGCGTATATTCCTTCTGTATGTGTCCAGGCGGACATATCGTCCCTGCGGGTAGCGCCTTGAATAGTTGCGTGGTCAATGGTATGTCTGCTAGCCATCGCAACTCCCCTTTTGCTAACTCAGGTATGGTGGTGGAGATCCGTCCAGAAGACCTTGTAAGTATAGTTCAGGAGTTTAGGAGTTTAGGAGTTCAGGAGTTCCATCTAAAGGGATTAGCCTTCCAACAATATCTAGAGCAATTGGCTTATCAGCATGGTGGAGAGCCATCCTTGGCCCCTGCTCAACGCTTGAAAGATTTTGTCGAAGGACGAGCCAGCAAATCCTTACCCGCTTGTAGTTACCTACCTGGCATGGTGTCCAGTCGCCTTGATCAATGGTTGCCCGCACATATCGGTAAACGCTTGCAGCAGGGTTTTCGCGATTTTGATCGCAAGTACCGTGGATTTTTAACCAATGATGCCGTTATTTTGGGAGTCGAGAGTCGATCTAGTAGCGCTGTGCGTATCCCTCGCGACCCAGAGACATTGCAGTCCGTTTCTACTCCAGGACTATACCCATGTGGCGAAGGTGCAGGTTATGCTGGAGGTATTACTTCATGTGCATTAGATGGCATCAACGTCGCCATGGCAATCATCCGGGGGATGGAGTAACCACACTACTCAACACTATATGTTTACTAGAACAACTCAACTCATAGGTCCAAATGGTTTTCGTGCTTTGCAAGAGGCTCGTGTGATTATTTTCGGCGTAGGCGGCGTTGGAGGCTGGTGCGCAGAGAGTCTATTGCGTACAGGAGTTGGACATTTGACGCTGGTGGATTTTGATGTCGTGGATCGCACCAATCTCAATCGTCAGGTGGTGGCTACACACGATAATATCGGCCAAAGCAAAGTGCTTGAGATGCAAAAGCGATTGCTAACCATCTGTCCCGAGGCAGATGTACAAACCATTGAGCGCCAGTATAATGCAGAAACCGCAACTAGTTTTGATCTTTCACAATACGACATCGTGGTGGATGCAATAGATATGGTGGACTGCAAAGCGCTCTTGCTTTACAACGCTACCCACGCTGGTTGTAAAGTCTTCTCTAGCATGGGAGCGGGACGCAAACTCAATCCACAGAACATCCGAACGGCAGAGTTCTGGAAAGTACAAGGTTGCCCGCTCGCACGCGCGTTGCGTACGCGTATTAAAAAGGAGAAACTGCTTCCTGCATCTAAGATCCAATGCGTCTATTCCGAGGAATTAGCAGGCGACCAAGGCACATTGGCACCAGTAGTAGGTGTCTTCGGCATGACCTTAGCAGCTATGGTCATAGAGCATATATGCAGTGCATCTGCACTGCATTAGTTGAAAGAGTTTTAATCGTTCTAACAGTTTTAGAGAGTTAAAATTGTTCTGCGTAGGTACACCCTTCTCTCCATCGGGAGCAACCATAGCGGGTGCGACCACGGATAATGATACCCTTTCCACAGACTGGGCAACGCATACCTGATTTATCAGATTTCACCTCACGAACCACCTCAGAGGTCATTTGTTTGAGCTCATCTAAGAACTGCTGAGCCTCAAAATCACCACGCTCTATCTCACGCAATTTTTTCTCCCATAGACCGGTCAATTCGGCCGATTTGAGCAATGGTGAGATTATCGTATGTATCAAGTTAATACCAAGCTCTGTGGCTTTGATATTCTTCTTCTCACGAATGATATACTTGCGCTGGAAAAGTTTTTCTATGATTGCTGCACGTGTACTAGGACGACCTATACCGTTCTCCTTCATGGCATCACGGAGTTCCTCATTATCCACGGTTTTACCTGCCGTTTCCATCGCACGAAGCAAAGTCGCCTCGGTATAGTACTTAGGAGGTGTAGTGGTTTTCTCTTGGAGTAGAGGTTCGTGAGGACCGGATTCGCCTTTCTTGAATGATGGCAAAGTCTTCTGTTCAGAAGGTTCAGTATCACTTTCATTCTCGGACGGCGTTCCGCCTATTGGACGCTCGCCTTGCGCGCTATTGGCGATTGGCGTAGCGAATACCTCGCGCCAACCTTGTTCGAGGATTTCGCGACCAGTCACTTTGAATGGCACCTCGCCTGCTTGCGCTAGTACGGTAGTGGTTGCCACTTGGCAAGGTGGATAGAATGCCGCTATAAAACGGAGTGCCACCATGTCATAGACCTTGCGCTCGAGGTCGGTCAGGTTATTTGGTTTTTGTCCCGTAGGGATAATAGCATGGTGGTCTGTCACCTTGCTGTTGTCAAACACTTTTTTGGATTTAGGCAGACTACCTGCGCCCTTGCCACCATCCGCTTTGAGTGGGAGCAGAGGGGTCACCTGAGGGAAGAACTCCTTAATGCCTTGCAGTGTGGCAGGCACCTTAGGGTAAATATCGTCGCTAAGGAAAGTAGTATCCACACGAGGATAGGTGGTCACATGCTTCTCGTAGAGACTTTGGATAATCTTGAGCGTATCGTCTGCGGATAATCCATAGCGTTTGTTGCACTCCACCTGTAGGGAAGTCAAGTCAAAGAGGCGTGGAGCATATTCCATGCCTTTCTTTTTCTCCACAGATGTTATTTCTAGTGGAAGATCCTTGATGGAGTCCACGAGTTTCTGCCCTTGTTCGAGGGATGTAATGGCATATTCATCCTCCTCCACAGGAAGTTGAGCAGAGAAGATGGTATCGCGATAGTTGGTCTTGAGTTCCCAGTAGGTACGAGGAACGAAATTATCTATCTCATGTTGACGTTTGACAATCAGCGCTAAGGTAGGAGTCTGTACACGACCTATACTGAGTACCTGACGGTCCTTGCCTACACCTTTGGCAAAACGCAGCGTGTAGGCGCGTGTGGCATTCATACCCAAGAGCCAATCGCCTATAGCACGCATCATACCTGCCTCGTAGAGATGTTGGTAATGGCTTTGGTCCTTGAGATTGGCAAAACCCTCGCGGATAGCATCTTCGGTCAAGGAAGATATCCACAAGCGTTTGACCGGAACTTTGCACCCCGCCTTTTGATATACCCAACGTTGGATCAACTCTCCCTCTTGGCCAGCATCACCGCAGTTGATGACCATTTCGGCCTTGGAGATGAGATCCTTGATGGTATTAAACTGTTTGAGAATACCCTTGTCATCGCTCACCTTAATGCCAAAGCGAGGGGGCACCATGGGCAGAGAGGACATATTCCAACCTTTCCATTGTTCGTTGTACTCGTGTGGGTCGAGCAAAGCACAAAGGTGACCAAATGTCCATGATACGCAATAACCATTGCCCTCCATAAAACCATCACGCTGGGTATTGGCACCTAGAACGCGAGCTATATCACGTCCTACTAAGGGTTTTTCGGCAATGCAAAGTATCATAGGGAACAGGTTTTATAGGGTTATAGATTGAGATTGAGAGCAGCATGTTTATCCACTAAACAAACTACTCTCAATCCATATTCAAAAGACTTAGTTATTTTTTGTTCTTCGTGGAATTACCATATCCGTAACCATAACCATAACCTATTTTCTTGGCATCAACGCCATTGAGCACCGCTACCATCTTAGGCAAGCGTTGTTGCATATGGGTTTGGTTGATGAACTCGATAAGTTCAGTTGTGGTGTAATTAGCACGAGTAACGAAGATGGTCATATCCACTAAGCGGTTGAGCAAATAAGAATCACCTACCAATGCCACAGGAGCCGAATCGACAATCACATAGTCATAGCGTTGGCGGAGTTCCACAAAGAGTTGATCCAATTTTTCGCTTTGTAGTAACTCACTAGGATTTGGTGGAATAACACCAGAAGGAAGAACATCCAAATTATTGATACCAGAAGGAACAATCAAATCATCCACAGCATATGCGTCCTCCGCTATATAACTGGTCAAACATCCTTGATTAGGTAGATCCATATAAGTTGCCAAGGTAGGCTTGCGAACATCCAATCCCACAAGGGCCACACGTTTGCCCAACAAGGTCATCGAAATAGCCAAATTGGTCGCCACATAAGATTTACCTTCACCATTGACGCTAGACGTCACCAAGAGAACTGGACATTTCACATCCTTAGGTTGCATAAATCGAAGGTTGGTACGCAATGTACGGAACAATTCGGCAGAAACTGAATTTTCGCCCTCACGTACTGCAATATGTCCACCGTGGTGATTCTTAACGAGCGAGCCACCCAATGGAATTTTCAATCTATTCTCCAATTCTCTTGCTTCGCCTGATATACGGTTGTTCATAATGTCATACATAATCATAACAGATAATGGCAACATTACGCCCAAAATCAAGCAGAATAGTCCAATGATAGACAATCGTGGAGCAACTGGCGTTGGATTCATTTGTGGAGTATTGACCACTTTAGCAGGAGTAACCGTAGAAGCCAAGGTCAATGCATTCTCTTCGCGCTGCTTGTACAAGAACAAGTACAATTCCTCTTTGAGCACTTTGTTACGCATCACCTCAATGAACTCTTGTTCTTGATCTGGCAAGTTACTGCGTTGATTATTAATAGTACCTTGACGCTTCTCTATGTCTTGTTTAGCGATGGTCAGCGTGCTTGTGAGCGAAGATATCGTAGTGATAATATTCTCACGCATAGCAGTCAACTGTGACTCCATTTGATGCAACACTGGGTTGCTATCACTAGCAGTACGGCGCACGCGCATGCGATCCAACATCAATTGATTATACTCGCTAATCAATGAAATAAGCGCTATATCCTCTACACCTATATTAGCTGGAATCAGATTATTCTTCTTAGACTCATCAGACACATATTCCGCAATATATCCTACCAAGTTCAGTTGGGTCTCTATCTCCGCTACTTGCTTCTTATATTCCGCACCTTCTTGCAATGCCAATATAGCTTCAGACTCTAGGTCCACAATATCATAGCGTTGTTTGTATTGAGCGACATCCTTTTCTGCTACAGCCAATTCTTGCTCAATGAGGCGCAAGCGCTCCTCAATAAAAGCAGCTGTGTTGCTAGCCATGATATTTTTGTCCAATACCGCATCCATATTGTAGTATTCAATTTGTTTGCGGATAAAATCACGACCACGGGTAGGCATATCCGTAATGGTAGAAATGGTGATGATATTAGACTCCTTGCGAACAAGTGCAGCCGACACATTCTTCTTGTAAGAGCCAATCAATGGCAACATAGGAAGAGTATGCATATGATACTTATCACCCACCTCTATCTCCTCTGGTTTATTGATAGCAAAAGACAGCATACCAATACAAGTCTCAAAAGGAATGGTCAAATCCTTCACCTTATGACGACTACGAGTCCAACGACCATATTTCACCTTCACCACATAGTCGTTCTTTCGTACTTTGAGATCAATGTTTACACCTCGTGTAACGGTATCCAAATAAACAGGAGGGTACACAACGGTCAAATCATGCCCAGGATATTGGCCCACCCATTTCAATGCATCATATTTGCGATACTCTGTTTGCAAATCCAGTTCTTTAACTACTTGACACAAGATATCACGGGATGTAAGCAACTCCACCTCGTCCTCAGTAGATTTTGATCCCCCCATACCCATTAATGAACTCACCAACTCAAATTTAGGCAAGGCTTCATCTTCGCTACGCAACATGATACTAGCATCCACCACATACTCCTTCGTGCTAGAAAAATATTTATACAGACCTATCGCACCACAAACAGCGCAACTGAGTACAAACCAGTACCAATT
>JAZQSZ010000124.1:0-7474 GCA_045630365.1 Paludibacteraceae bacterium
GGTATTGTGCTCATTGACCCATGCCCAGTCTTTGTCGATATTACCCGCATTGACTACGAGGAGGTATTTGGTAGTTGAATATTTGTAAATAATCAAGTCATCCACGATACCACCTTTGCCATTAGGGAAGCAAGTGTATTGCGCTTTGCCTGCCTCGAGTTTGCTCACATCGTTGGTAGTGATATATTGTAAGAAGTCCAATGCTTTCTCACCTTTTACCCAAAACTCACCCATGTGGCTCACATCAAACACACCTACGCCTTCGCGCACTATCATGTGTTCTTGGTTGATACCAGTAGGATACTGAATAGGCATGTTGAAGCCCGCAAAATCTGCCATCTTCGCTCCCAGAGCGATATGGATGTCTGTAAATGGAGTTGTTTTCATATATTCTCGCCTTTAAATTTTAATCTCTAAACACTAAACTCTAAACACTTAACTATCTTGCCAATTATGCTTTTTGTACGATTTGCAAGATTACTTGCATTGCCTTCTCCATAGAAGGAATAGGCAAATATTCGTAGCGACTGTGGAAGTTCACACCACCCGCAAAGATATTTGGACATGGGAGTCCCTCGAAAGACAAGCGTGCACCGTCTGTACCACCACGGATAGGTTGTACCTTAGGTGTTACGCCAACCTCCTTCATGGCCTCTTCTACCAATGTTACGATATGCATCACTGGCTCTACCTTCTCACGCATATTATAGTATTGGTCACGGATCTCAATCTCTACGGTACCCTCACCATATTCTTGGTTTATCTTACGTACCAAGTGCTCCATCTCGCGTTTGCGGCTCTCAAAACGAGCACGATCATGGTCACGGATGATATATTGAAGCGTAGTCTCCTCCACGCTACCATGCATAGCAATCAAGTGGTAGAAACCTTCATAACCTTGTGTATGCTCAGGAGTCTCCCAACGAGGAAGCATCATAGCCAAATGATTAGCAATACGCATAGAGTTGATCATCTTGTGGTAGCCATAACCAGGGTGAACGTTCACACCGTGCACCTTAATCTTGCAACCCGCAGCATTGAAGTTCTCATACTCCAATTCGCCTATCGCACCACCATCCATGGTATAGGCAAAATCACAACCGAACTTCTCCACATCAAAGTGGTCTGCACCTTGACCAATCTCCTCATCTGGCGTAAAGCCAACACGAATCTTGCCGTGCTTGATTTCAGGATGTTGAATCAAATACTCACATGCGGTTACGATCTCAGCCAAACCAGCCTTGTCATCTGCTCCAAGGAGGGTAGTACCATCGGTCATAATGATATCTTGACCCCTATAGTCCAATATCTCAGGGTATTTAGCCACCTCAAAAACGATATTCTTCTCTGCATTGAGCACCACATCATGGCCGTCATAATTCTTGACGATATGCGCCTTGACATTCTTGCCACTGGCATCTGGCGCAGTATCCATATGGGCAATAAAACCAATAGTAGGTTTGCCCTCTACATTGGCAGGCAAAGTAGCCATCACATAACCATTGTCATCCAATGTTACCTCTTGCATACCAATCTCTTTGAGTTCGGCAGCTAGATACTGTGCAAACTCCATTTGTCCAGGAGTGGACGGAGTCATGTTGGTCTCATCATCCGAAGTTGTGCAAAAACTCACATACTTCAAAAATCTTTCTGTAATATTCATATCTTCTTGTCTTTAAACTTTATACTTTAAACTTTAAACTCTAAACACTAAACCACAATATCCATGTGTTGGATATTGCCTTGTTCCCATGCGAGAATATTATCGCATACATTCTCACACATAGCTATTCTACCTTCCCATGTACCCGTTCCGGTATGAGGGGAGAGCACCACATTGTCCAGTTCCAATAGTTCGGGAGTGATCTGTGGTTCAAACTCATACACATCCATGGCTGCACCAGCAATCTCGCCTTTCTTGAGTGCCTCTACCAGGGCTTGCTCACACACATGTGCACCGCGAGCGGTGTTGATAAGGTAAGCAGTAGGTTTCATCATCTTAAGTTCCTTCTCCCCTATTAGATGCTTTACATCAGGTGTATATGGCAGGTTAAGACTCACGAAATCTGCCTCTTGGAGTAGTTGCTCCTTGCTTACATACTTCGCCTGGTCGGCTATTGGAGATTGGTTATTGGCAATTGGGCGACGATTATGATAAATGATGGTCATACCTGCTGCAATGGCTCTGCGTGCTAGAGCTTGACCGATGCGTCCCATACCTATGATACCCAAAGTCTTGCCATAGAGTGAGTGACTGAGATTATTCATCACACCAAATGCTTCTGCTCTACCCGCACGCAGTTTTCTATCAAACTCAGCGGTGCGTCTTGCCACATCGTGCATCAAGGCAAATGCCAACTCTGCCGTTGGTTCAATCACAGGTTGAGGGGTATTGGTCACACGAATACCACGCTCACGACAAGCATCCAAGTCGATATTATTAAACCCTACGCCAAAGTTAGTGATCAAACGCAATGATGGTGCACTTTCAATCATCTCTCGCGTAACGCGATAGTCAAAAGTGCTCACCAACACCTCTGCCTCCTCTAAGGGAGCATAGAGTGTATGCCCTTGCAAGCGTTGGAATCCCTCCTCAGGTAATGGGGTTGTAAATGCTATTTTCATGGTATCTCTTATTATCTAATATCCAACAGCGTAGCGGTCTAACTTCTAACAGCGCCAGCGGTCTGATAACTATTTCCCTCCTACGAGTTTCTTGATTTCACTCAGTTTGTTCAAGGCATCTAGTGGTGTCAAATTATTGATGTCCAGATTCTTCACTTCATCTCGTATTTGCTCTAGAACAGGGTCATCTAGTTGGAAGAAGCTCAACTGCATACCACTAGGTGCACTCACGGTAGCCTTGCCACTACCTATGGTCTCTTGGGTATTAGTTATAGGCGATTGGCTATGGTCGGTCTCTAGATCCTTGAGTATTTGGTTGGCTCGTTGAATAATAGAGGATGGCATACCGGCCAGTTTAGCCACATGGATACCAAAACTATGCTCTGAGCCTCCACGCACCAACTTACGCATGAAAATCACCTTACCATTGGCCTCACGCACAGAGACATTGTAGTTACGAATTCGTTGGAAACTCTCCTCCATCTCATTGAGTTCATGGTAGTGCGTAGCAAACAGCGTCTTAGCATGTCCTCGTTGCTCATGGATATACTCCACAATAGCCCATGCAATAGAGATACCATCGTAGGTACTTGTTCCGCGGCCTAACTCATCAAAGAGCACCAGACTGCGCTCGCTGAGGTTATTCAGAATACTTGCTGCCTCGTTCATCTCCACCATAAAAGTACTCTCGCCCAAGGAGATATTATCGCTAGCACCTACACGGGTAAAGATCTTATCCACCACACCTATGCTAGCACTCTCCGCAGGAACAAAACTACCCATCTGTGCCATCAGTACAATCAAAGCAGTTTGGCGAAGCAATGCCGATTTACCCGCCATGTTTGGACCGGTGATAATGATAATCTGCTGTCCATTATTATCCAAGAGCACATCATTTGGCACATACTCCTCATCCATAGGTAATTGCTTCTCAATCACAGGGTGACGACCTTGACGAATATCTATCACTAGACTATCATTGATGGCAGGGCAAACATACTTATTCTCCACCGCTACCGCAGCAAAACCCATGAGGCAGTCCAATTGCGCAATCACAGTAGCATCCATCTGCATTTGACTCACATAATCCGTCAATGCCAACATGAGTTCGGTATATAGACGCGTTTCTATGATTTGAATCTGACCTTCTGCATTGAGGATCTTATCCTCATACTCTTTGAGTTCTTGGGTGATATAGCGCTCCGCATTGACCAATGTCTGCTTGCGAATCCACTCCTCTGGCACCTGATCCTTATAGGTATTGCGCACCTCTAGGTAATAACCAAAGACATTGTTGTATCCTATCTTGAGGCTTGAAATGCCTGTAGTTTCTATCTCACGCTGCTGGATCTGCAACAATCGCTCTTTGCCATGGGCCTGAATATCTCGCAGGTCATCTAGTTCGGCATTGATACCTCGTGCAATGGTATTAGGACGTCCTTGTACTGCAGGTGGATCAGGAGTGATCTCACGCTTAATACGCTCTCTTATCTCGGTGCAGAGGCTCAGTTGCTCACCCAAGAGTTGCAGATAACTATTATCCGTTGCACTCTCACAAATAGCTTTGATAGGAGCAATAGCATCTAGAGCCACACCCAACTGAATCATCTCGCGTGGAGATATTCTGCCGGTAGAGATCTTGCTTACAATACGCTCCATATCCATAATGCGCTCTAGGCTCTCACGAATGATAGCTCGCTCTTGTGGGTGTTTGAATAGATACTCTACCACGGTCTGGCGATTGCGTATAGCACGCACATCCTTGAGTGGGAATGCCAGCCATCTGTGCAACAATCGTCCACCCATAGGGGTAGTGGTACGATCAATGATTTGATAGAGGGTTACACTATCCTCTCGCTGACCACCTAACAGCTCCAAGTTACGGATTGTAAAGCGGTCCATCCACACATATTTATCCTCCTCTATACGACTAAGGTGTTGTATATGACCTGTTTGCAAGTGCTGAGTAGCATCTAGGTAATGCAATATCGCACCCGCAGCTATCACACCCTCTGGCAATTGATCCACACCAAATCCCTTCAAGTTCTGCACCTGGAACTGCTTGGTGAGACGATCCATAGCCGCATCACGAGTCATCATCCAATCGTCTAGTTCAAAAGTAAAATACTTCGTTCCAAAAGCTGCCTCTATATTGGTTTTCTTACCACGCAGATAAAGCACTTCTTTAGGCGCAAAGTTGACCAGGAGTTTGTCTATATAATCCGCTGTTCCTTCTGCCACCAGGTATTCGCCCGTAGAGATATCAAGGAAGGCAACACCCACGGTCTTCTTGCCAAAATGCACACACGCCAACCAGTTGTTCTCTTTTTGTTGGAGGGTAGTATCCGAATAACTTACACCTGGTGTTACCAATTCGGTCACACCGCGTTTGACTAGTTTCTTGGTGAGTTTAGGGTCTTCCAATTGGTCACAGATAGCCACGCGCATGCCTGCACGCACAAGTTTAGGCAAGTAGGTATCAAGTGCATGGAATGGAAATCCTGCCATCTCAAGGGCTTTAGCCTCTTTGCTTGCTCCGTTGCTACGATGCGTGAGAGTGATATTCAAAATCTTACTTGCACGCACAGCATCCTCAGCATATGTCTCATAGAAGTCGCCACAACGAAATAGCAATATCGCATCAGGATATTGATTCTTGATCTCGCGAAACTGGCGCATCATTGGCGTATCTTGTGTATCTATCTTTGCCATACCTCTAAACACTAAACTCTAAACACTAAACTACTTTATCTTCACATCCACCTTAAGGTTGAACATACGACCTGTCAGATAGTTAGGACTAGCCCACTGCATACCATTTGCCGCATTTACCCAATAGTAACTATTCACATTCTTCCAACCAATCAAGTTGAAGACTTCAAACATAATACTCCAGCTCTCGATATGCTTTGCCTTAGCCATCCATTTATCTTTTTTGCTAGAGAAAATACGACTGGCACCAATGTCCACACGGCGATAATCACCCATATGTCCCAAATAACGCATCTGCTCATTACGTGGATAACCGAAAGGAAGACCCTCGCTCCATATGAACTTTAGATGGAAACGATATTGAGGAATCTGAGGGAGATAATCTTGGAAATACATCGTCACATTGTATCGCTGCTCCTGAGGATTAGGTATCCACCCTAGGTTATGTTTATCATCCACAAAACGCATACGACTATGCATAGTTGAGAAACTAATCCATGAATCGGCACCTGGAGCCAACTCGCCAAAGAGTTTCAAATCCAAACCCACTGTATATCCCTCGCTATCATTGACACCGGAATACCTCACACGCACATTATCCACCGTATAACTCTCCATGCGGTCAATGTATTTTCCATATGCCTCCGCAGTGAACTTAAATGGTCGTCCCCATGCACGGAAATAGTAATCCGCACCCAATACCAATTGGTGTGAACGTTGGGCCTTGAGTTTATTATTTAGGTGAATACGATACACACCATTTTCATCCTGAATCGTCTGGCGCAACTCTTTATAGAATGGTGCTTGATAATATATACCTGTCGCTACTCGGAAGGTAAAATCACGCTTCCAACCTGGCATCCAAACCACACTCAGACGTGGACTCGGCAGCACCTCATTGGTAAAACTCCACCAGTTCATACGCACACCTGCATTCAGATACACTTTACCCTGCGCAGTAGTCCATTGGTGGGTATTTTGTGCATAAGCCTGTAGGCGTCCATTCAGCATACTGGTCGTACCTCTGAGAGCATAGTAGAGCGCCATCTCTTGTTCCAGATTAGGAAGACTATATCCCATAGAATCACGCCACTCCCACTCACTAATGCGGTCATTGACCATTTCTAGTTGTCCGCTCACTCCCCACTTGAGGGTGTTGCTACCTTTGTTCCATTCACCAGTATGTGCCAAAGTCACCACACTAGCTTGCAAGGTGTTACGCGCATGCTCATGGAACTCTCCCTTGCCTAGTAAGTTCTGATTACCCTCAGGGGTAGTCACAGCGCCATTGGCATTATTGCCTCCCCCACTCTCTTCTCCACTCATGTCTTGCTGACGCAACATATACTCACTACGGATATCAAAGGTCTCTTGCTCGTGGGTATAGTAACCGCTCAAGTCAAAACCTATTTTCACAGAAGGGGATACCTTACCGTGGGCACTCAATGCTGCAAAAGCGGTACGGAACACATCCTTCTCTTGACCTTCATAGTAAATGGTGTTCTTCACAGCATTCTGCATGGTACCAAAACTGGTCACCGAGGAGTCTGGAGTAAACTCATAACTATTCTGCGAGAAGTTACCTAACAACCTTATTTCCCATAACTTTTGACTTTCGACTGTAGACTTTCCACCTACTTTCCACGTCATCTGCGTTTGGTAGTCCACAAAGTTAGGTTTATAGTTACCTTTGGTATCTAGCGCTCCCAACATATACTTAGAGGTCTTGTAGCGAATGCCATGCATTTGACTTTGGGTAGAATCACCCCAACCTACATAACCGCTTGCACCTAAGATACTCAAACTCAATCTGGACTCCAAAGCAGTAGGACGCTTGTATCGTATATCCAACACAGAGGACATCTTATCGCCGTATTGGGCATCAAAACCACCCGCAGAGAAATCCACACTCTCCACCATATCGGTATTGACAAAACTCAAACCCTCCTGTTGGCCACTACGAATCAGCAAAGGACGATGAACTTCCAATCCATTGACATATACCGAGTTCTCATCAAAACTACCACCACGCACATTGTACTGACTACTCATCTCATTGTTCTGACGCACACCCGCAAAAGTCACCAACATACTCTCTATACCACCTCCAGCAGCATCAGGCATCAAACGAGCCACA
>JAZQSZ010000125.1:0-4947 GCA_045630365.1 Paludibacteraceae bacterium
AGCTCTTCAGCCGCCATACGACGGATAGCCTCACGGTTCATAGTTAAAAAAGCCGCGTTAGCCGTAGGGATAACGCGGTAACCTTCTTTTTCTAATTCGACGAGAGTAGGGGTAGCAATAGCTTCTACTTCAGGGATAATCATACTTGGTTGCTCGGTCTCAATAACTTGGCGGAGAGTAGCGCCGTCCAACATGTTGAAGACATGACAGCGATGCGCCACTTGCATTGCTGGAGCATTGGCGTACTTGTCGCACGCAACTACTTCTACACCATAACGTTGGAGTTCTAGGGCAACTTCTTTGCCCAATTCGCCACTTCCGAGCAGTAATGCCTTAGTAGCCACAGAGGTAAGGGGAGTTCCGAAATTCATATATAATGCAATTAGATAGTTATCTTCATTTCGGGGTGCAAAGGTAGTAATTTTTTTTGGATTATACAAATGTTTTTTTAATTTTGTAAAATCTATTTTTCAAACTTAGTTTTGACCCTTCTTCCAAAACATCCATTTTTGCTTTTTGGGACTTGTTCTGGGCGTATCTTCTATCTTTAAAACAAAGCGCTTGTAATACGAAACGAGTAGGGTGGTGAGAGGCAGTGCGATGATCATACCCACGACGCCTAATAGCGATCCCCAGATGGATAGACTGAGCAATATCCATGCAGGTCCCATGCCGGTGACATCGCCCATGATCTTCGGTACGAGCAGCATGTCCTGTATGGTCTGTACGATGATGAATACAGCGGCTAGGCACAAGAGGGTGACCCATACGGGACGACCAGTCTCAGAGGCCTGGATGAGCGCCAATAATATACAAGGTGGAATACCCAAAGCCTGCATATAAGGCACTAGATTGAGCACGCCTATCATGAGTCCTATACCAATACCCATAGGTAGGCCAATGATCTGAAAACCAATGGCAAAGAGTATGCCTACAATACCCGCTACAAGTGCCTGACCGCGGAAATAGGCGTTCATGTTGCGATCCAGGTCGGTGATGAGCATCTGGATGGTTGCGCTGAAGCGCTCGGGGATATACTTGAGCCAATTCTTGGTGATCTTCTCGTAGTCTATCAAGAGGAATATAATATATAGTATGCACACGAAAGCGACAGCCAGTCCGCCTAGGGCGTTGATGCCGTTGCCTATCCATTCGCTCAGTACGGGGATGGCCTTCTTGATGCCCTCTTGCACCTCGTTGGTTTGAAGCAGAGTTTTGATGTCTAGGCCTTGGATCAACTCTTTGATTTCAGCATTGAACTCGGGCGAGAAATAGGATATGCTATCTGTTTGGCTGATATAGTGTTTGATGCTCTGTGAGAGCGATGTGGCCTGTTTGCTAATAGCAGGCACAAGGGCAGCCACTATACCCGAGATGATGCCCGAGATGAGAAGGAGTGTGACGAGAATAGACAGTAGTCGATTCTTTAGCCGGCAAGTCTCCTGGAAAAACTTAACAATAGGTGCTAACATATATGCCACCACGAAACTAATCAAAAAGGGCAATAGCACACCACTGAGCCGGCGTATTAAAATGTATAATACAGCCAAAACGAGCACGGTGATGATGCTGCGTACGACCCATTTGCGGTCGAGTATCGATGGCGCAGGGTTGTGCGTCGATTCGGTAGGAATATGGGGTGATTGATTCATGGTTTGTAATTAGCCGAAATTTTGCGGCGCAAAGGTAGTGAAAAAAAACGAATTATGCAAATTTTAGATGAAATATATAAAAAATGTAAAAAAAACTTTGTTTTTCCTTGCGCAATTGTGTTTTTTTTACTACCTTTGCACGCTATTTAAAAGTAAACCATTATGGCTAAAAAAGAAATTCAATTCTCACTTGTCTATCGCGACATGTGGCAGAGTAGTGGCAAGTATGTGCCACGCAAAGATCAGTTGGCTAAAATTGCACCTGTAATCATCGACATGGGTTGTTTTGACCGTGTTGAAACCAACGGTGGTGCTAGTGAGCAGGTTAACCTCCTATATGGTGAGAATCCTAACCAAGCAGTACGCACTTTTACCAAGCCTTTTAACGAGGTGGGTATCAAGACCCATATGTTGGATCGTGGTCTCAATGCGTTGCGTATGAATCCAGTGCCAGCCGATGTGCGCAAACTGATGTATAAGGTGAAGCATGCGCAAGGCGTAGATATCACTCGTATCTTCTGTGGTCTGAATGACCCTCGCAATATTATCCCATCTATCAAGTGGGCTAAGGAGGCAGGTATGACCGCGCAAGCGACCATGTGTATCACTTATTCTCAAGTACATAATGCTGAGTACTATATTAATCTTGCAGAAGAATTGATTGCTAACGGTGCCCAAGAGATCTGTCTCAAGGATATGGCCGGTATCGGTCGTCCAGCAATGTTGGGTACTATCGTGGCAGCTATCAAGGAGAAGCATCCAGATATTATTATTCAATACCACGGTCACTCTGGTCCTGGTTTCTCGGTGGCAAGTATGCTCGAGGTAGCCAAGGCAGGTGGTGATGTGTTGGACGTAGCGATGGAGCCACTCAGTTGGGGTATGGTTCACCCAGATGTGATTACTATCCAGTCTATGCTCAAAGATGCAGGTTTCCTCGTGAAAGATATTAATATGAAGGCTTATATGGAGGCTCGTTCGTTGACTCAAGAGTTTATCGATGACTTCCTAGGTTACTGGATAGATCCTCGTAACTCTAAGATGACTTCTCTGCTCGTGGGTTGTGGTCTCCCAGGCGGTATGATGGGTTCGCTCATGGCAGACCTAAAGGGTATGCATGCGGCTATCAACGCTAATCTCGTGAAGCGTGGCAAATCACCACTCAGCGAGGACGAGTTGCTCGTAGAACTCTTTGACGAGGTACAACGCATATGGCCTATGCTCGGTACACCATGTTTGGTGACTCCATTCTCACAATATGTCAAGAATGCGGCTCTGATGAATCTCTACAGCAAGTCCATGGAGGAGAAACCATTTACCCGTATGGACCCTGCTATGTGGGGTATGATCCTGGGTAAGTCTGGTAAGTTACCAGGCACCTTGGCTCCTGAGATTATAGAACTGGCTAAGGAGAAGAATATGGAATTCTATACCGATGATCCACAAGCACACTATCCAGATGTGTTGCCACAATACATTGCTGAGATGGAGAAGAACGGCTGGGATCGTCGTCAAGATGACGAGGAACTCTTTGAGTTTGCTATGCACAAGAAACAATATCGTGAGTAAAAGTCAGGTCAAGCCAAAGAGCAATTCAATAAGGATCTTCTTGAGCGTATGGAGAAAGCTGCTCAAGCAGGTCAACCAGTTAAGTTCCTCTCTGCTGCTGACAAACGTGCTATCCTGCATCCTAATGCTGAGCCATTGGAGGCAAGTCTCTCTGGTAAAGTGATGTGGGAGCTGGACTTCAACGAGGATAGCAAGGCTCCTGCTCTAGGCACCTTATATAAAGAAGGTGATGTGGTATGTTATCTGCAAACCCCTCACGGTATTGAGCCAGTCCGTGCTTATAGCACCTGCCGCGTGGTATCTATAGAGAAAGAGCAGGGTACTACCGCCGTTAAGGGCGACGCTCTCTGCTGGGTGGAGAAAGCCGACTTGGTAGAAGAGATCGTAGAAAATGTAAAAGAAACTGCCAAGAAGGTCAAAGACGCCATCAAAGATGCAGTCAAGAAAGCGGATACCGAAGTGATCGAAGGTAAAGATAGTAAATGGAAAATGACGAAAAATCATAAATAAACATGAAAAAACATAATTTTAATGCGGGACCAAGTATCCTGCCAACAGAAGTCATCAAGCAAACAGCTGATGCTATCATCGATTTTCAAGGCGAAGGTTTGAGCATCCTAGAGATTTCTCACCGTGCTAAGTATTTCCAACCAGTCCTTGACGAGGCAGAGGCACTAATGAAAGAGCTTCTCGGTATTCCTGAGGGTTACCGTGTGATTTTCCTTGGTGGTGGTGCTAGTATGCAGTTCTGCATGGTACCTTTTAACTGCCTAGAGAAGAAAGCCGCTTATCTCAATACAGGTGTATGGTCAAAGAAAGCCATCAAGGAGGCGAAAGCGTTTGGCGAAGTGGTGGAAGTGGCTACTTCTGCTGCAGAGAACTTCACCTATATCCCAGTGGATTTTGAAGTACCACAAGACGCTGATTATTTGCATATTACTACAAATAATACCATCTACGGTACTGAGATCAACGACGAGAAACTGAAAGCTATCTACGAGAAGAAAGGCAATGTGCCATTGATCGCAGATATGTCTTCTGATATTTTCTCTCGTCCAATAGATGTGAGCCAATACGATATGATCTATGGTGGTGCACAAAAGAACCTAGCTCCTGCAGGTGTGACCTTTGTGATTGTGAAAGAGGCACTCCTAGGTAAGGTAAGTCGCTATATCCCAACTATGCTCGATTATCGTACTCACGTAGAGAACGGATCGATGTTTAACACTCCTCCAGTATTGCCTATCTACACCGCATTGCTCACCCTACGTTGGTTGAAGGCTAATGGTGGTCTTGAGGCAGCATTGAAACGCAATATAGAGAAGGCAGAGGTAATCTACAAAGCTATCGATGAGAGCAAGATTTTTGAGGGTACAGCAAAAGTAGAGGACCGCTCGCTGATGAATATCTGCTTTGTACTCAAGGAAGAGTATGCACACTTGCAAGACGACTTCTTCAAGTTTGCTACTGCTAAGGGTATGGTAGGTATCAAGGGTCACCGCTTGGTAGGTGGTTTCCGTGCAAGTACTTATAATGCATTGCCACTCGAGAGCGCAGAAGCCCTCGTAGCTTGCATGAAGGAGTTCGAGGCTTCATTGTAAATATAGAATTTTACATAAGAATTTATCACTAGCAGCTTTAACCGCTGCTAGTGATAAAAATTTAATAAATAGCTTAAGGTTATAATGTATCGAGTTACTTGCATTATTGTTTGTGTTTTAAATAT
>JAZQSZ010000126.1:0-17930 GCA_045630365.1 Paludibacteraceae bacterium
GCTTTGCCTTTCTATATAATAGCCCTCAGCAGAGTTGAGAGCAAGAGTTAACTTATCCTCTGCGGATAAGATTCATAAACTCTTCTCGTGTTTCTGGGCGGTTGAATGCTCCCGTAAAATCGCTAGTGGTAGTAAGACTATGAGGTTTCTCCACACCACGCATTTGCATACAGAGGTGTTCTGCCTCTATAACCACCATCACACCTAAGGGTTGAAGTGTCTTATCAATACAATCTTTGATTTCACGCGTCATACGCTCTTGTACTTGAAGACGACGAGCAAACACATCGACCACACGAGCTATCTTGCTCAAACCTGTAATCTTACCATTAGGGATATACGCCACATGCGCTTTCCCAAAGAAAGGCAACATATGATGTTCGCATAGCGAATAGAAAGGTATATCTTTGACTACTACCATTTGACGATAATCTTCCACAAAAAGAGCCGATTGCAAGATCGCTTCGGCATCTTGTTGGTATCCCTGTGTGAGGTATTGCATAGCAGCACCCACACGAGTAGGGGTTTTGAGCAGTCCCTCGCGTTGAGGATTTTCATTCAACAATTGAAGAATGGCCTCAATATGAGCGGCTATTGCTTGGGTGGTATCATCAGATGGAATAAATGGAGGTGTCATAAAATGCGGATATAAGATGTTAGTTGTTTACAGTCACCTGATCAGGAACGACATAGGTACTTCCTTGCAGGTGTGGAAAAAGGATATTGAGTTGGTTTTTATAGTCTATTGCTTCCTCTCGAGTTAAGAAATCGCCCAAACGAACCTTCCAAAACGGAGGTTCAGAAATCACGTAGACTGCCATGCTCACTTGAGACGATAATGTCTCATGCAAGTCTAGTGCCTCATTCTTAGCCACTTGTGGAGTGTTAGAGGCATACACTTGTACGCGAAAACCACTCACCTGGCGTTGACCACGCTGACGATTGTAGGATTTATCTTCCAATAGTAGTGTGATTGCCGAATCCTGATGGACTACCACATTAGGCATCGCATCAAGAATAAAAGTATGCAGCGTATCCTCTTGCAAAGTATCCACTTGGAGCATATCCACAGGCATAGTGTCAAGATATAACTCTTGTGCCGAAACTCCTACAACCCACAGCAGGGTTGTCAATATACACATTATCTTAGTCATAATCCTTATTTATTAATATCTAAACGAACTACCACCCACAAACTCACGGAGGAAGGATGTTGGAGGTATCTCGTGTTCTGGAATAGGTTCGAAATAACTCAAATATTTCTTCAGTCGATGAGCCGTAGTATATTCATCGCAATACTTAGGGACCTCATCTAAGATAGGTTCAGCATGTCGTTTGAGGGCTGCCAACTCAAACAACAGCGACGAATTGAACATCACATCCGCCTCTTCTTGGAAAGGAGCAATCCATCGGTTAGCACCTCTCTCTACACTATCTAGGCGAGCGATTGTCTCGCGAGCGCTATAACCACGATAACGATAATCGCGTACTATTCGTCGTATCAGACGCACATCCACAGTTGGGATCCAGTTGTGCGAATCCAAATTAACCGTTGTGAGCGCACTAACATAAATCTTGAAAGTAGCAGAACGAGGTATATCAGGTATTAAGGCAGGATTCAAGGCGTGCAATCCCTCTAAAATAACCACCGTATCCTCTTCCAAACGCAACGTATCGCCACGATACTCACGCATACCCGTTTCAAAATTATAGAACGGTAGCGAGATTGTTTTTCCATCTAGCAGGTCTTGTACATGTTGGCGGAAAAGAGGCAAATCGAGCGTTTCTAGATGCTCAAAATCCCATTGACCATTCTCATCTCTAGGAGTATCTTCGCGATTGACAAAATAATTGTCCATTGATATCACAACGGGGCGAATACCATTGACCATCAGCTGAATAGTCAAACGCTTTGAGAAAGTGGTCTTACCCGACGAACTAGGACCAGAGATAAGCACAAATTTAGGTATTCCGCCTTCTCTATGCGCTATCTGATCGGCTATTTGTGCCACTTTCTTCTCATGCAATGCCTCCGAGAGTTTGATCATCTCAAAACTCTTTTGATTTTTGCATGCGCTATTAAACTCGCCTACATTGCTTATATGCAGCAACTTATTCCATCCTACATACTCTTTGAATATACCAAAACGTTTATCCTCCACACACATAGGTGCTAGGATTTCAGGATTTTCACGACTAGGGATGCGGAGCAACAAGTTATCCTGATAACTCACCACATCATACACCTGCAAGCATCCCGTAGAAGGCACCAATGCTCCTGTATAATAGTCGATATAGTCGCCCATACGATAGTAGCGACAATAGGGATTACCCAATGTTTCGAATAGGGTTGTTTGCCCAGCATTACGGGTACCAAAAAGACGAATCACTTCCTTGGTTTGACGCTCCTCCGTCACGATAGGGCGATTTTGCTCTACGATAGAGGCCATTTGTTGTTTGAGTTGAGCAATCATTTCAGGTGTCAAGGCAAGCACTTTGCCCCCAGCATCACGAATGGTGCAGTAGAATCCATTGCTAATGGGGTGCTCTAGACGCAAATCACAACCTGGCCACAACTCATTCACTGCACACGCAGTCAACATACTCAACGAACGAATATAACACCTTTTTCCACTCTCAGAGGTACCATCTATAAACTCTATATCCTTGGGTTTGTACAACACAAAGTTGAGACTTTGTACCTTGTAATTCACACGAGCCGCCAAGACCGGATAGGGCAATGACAACCCTAGACGATCGTACAATTCGCGCAAAGATGTACCACATGCCACATTGACATATTCCTTGGTGTTCTTACAATAAATCGTTACTTGTTGATTCATAGCCATTGAAATTTGCGTGCAAAGGTAGTAAAAATATTGCATACATGCAAATTTTTTTGTACCTTTGCGGCCGAAATGAAAAAAACCATTCTTTTAGCAATCGAATCTAGTTGTGATGACACCTCTGCGGCAGTCATCTGCGATGGTGTACTATTGAGCAATACTACAGCATCGCAAGCTGTACACGAGGAGTTTGGCGGTGTAGTGCCAGAGTTGGCTAGTCGAGCGCACCAACTCAATATTGTCCCCGTGGTAGATGCGGCGCTTAAGCGTGCTAATGTCACCACAGCGGAATTGTCTGCCATTGCTTTTACCCGTGGTCCTGGACTATTGGGTAGTCTGTTGGTAGGTACTAGTTTTGCCAAGGGCCTTGCTTTGGCGCACAATATCCCACTCGTAGAGGTAAATCATTTACAAGCACATATTTTGGCGCATTTTATTAAAACGGAGCCTACCCCCACCCCCTCCCTAAAAGGAGGGGAGTCAGCTTCGCCTAACTTCCCATTTTTGTGCCTATTGGTCAGCGGTGGAAATAGCCAGATTGTATTGGTCAAAGACCACTATACGATGGAGATTATTGGTCAGACGATTGATGATGCAGCGGGAGAGGCTTTTGACAAATGTGCTAAGATTATGGGTCTTCCCTACCCTGGTGGTCCTTGGATCGACCGATTAGCGAAAGAAGGCAATGCTGAGGCGTTTGCATTTGCTAAACCTAATATACCAGGATATAATTACTCTTTCTCCGGACTGAAGACATCGTTCTTGTATTTCTTGAGAGACAATTTGAAAGACAATCCTAATTTCATAGAGGAGAACAAGGCTGACCTTTGTGCATCCTTGCAGAAAACGGTAATTGATATCCTCATTAACAAACTCAAGAAAGCCGCTAAGGATCTCAAGGTTACAGAAATTGCCGTTGCTGGTGGTGTGAGTGCCAATAGTGGTTTGCGCGAAGCGTTATTGGATTTAGGTCATCGTCATCGTTGGAAAGTCCATATTCCGCCATTTGCATATACCACGGATAATGCGGCTATGGTAGCCCAAGCAGGATATTATAGATACCTCAAAGGCGACTTCTGCCCTATTGATGCAGCACCATACGCTAAAACGAGAATTTAGACCGCTACGCTATTAGAAATTAGACCGTTTCACTGCTAGACCGCTACACTGTTAGAAAATAGATGAAAGAGGCAGTTAAGAAATATATAGAGCCACTCAAGCCATATACGGATATAATTTTATTCGTAATAGCTTTATTAGCCGCCAATTATTTTTGGAAATTCACGGTATTGGGTGATGAAGGAGGTGACCAAGTCACTTGGTTTGGTATGGATATCTCGCGACCATTTGATTTTATGGCTCAGCATATTGCCCATGTGGTGTATTGGTTCATTCATTTGACCAATGATTCGGTGGTATTCTTTGAACCAAGTACCATCCATTTTGCGACTGGCACAGGTACTAAGATCGTATGGGGTTGCACAGGACTGAAGCAATCATTTATATGGATTATTATTATGTTGGTTGCCCGCGGTAGTTGGAAGCATAAATTGTGGTTTATCCCTCTCGGCCTCGTGTGTGCGTACCTATTTAATATTTTACGTATCACTTTGATAGCGATGGCCATAGAGCATCATCCCGAATGGTTTCACATGTTGCACGATTATATCTTCAAGTATATTTTCTACGGCATGCTCTTTCTACTCTGGCTCTGGTGGAGCAATCGGATAGCGGGTAGCGGGAATGAAACACTTTAGAACTTTTTGAACATTTCGAACATTTTTAACCCTTTAAATAAACACAACCATGGAATTACCTTTTGCAGAATCTTGGAAGATTAAGATGGTAGAACCCATCAAGAAATCCACACGCGCTGAGCGCGAACAATGGCTCAAAGAAGCTAAGAACAACATCTTTATGCTCCGCAGCGGGCAAGTTTACATTGACCTTCTCACCGACTCTGGTACAGGTGCTATGTCTGACCGCCAATGGGCAGCATTGATGCTCGGCGACGAGAGTTACTCTGGTAGTAAGTCTTTCTTCGAGTTGAAAGATACTATCACTCGTTTGACTGGTTTTCAATACGTTATCCCTACTCACCAAGGTCGTGCAGCTGAGAACGTGCTCTTCTCTCACCTTGTGAAAGAGGGACAAGTGATCCCTGGCAATGCGCACTTTGATACCACCAAGGGTCATATTGAGGCACGTAAGGCACATGCTATTGACGTGACCATCAAAGAGGCGAAAGATACCCAATTGGAGATCCCATTCAAGGGTAATGTGGACCTCGTTCATCTGGAGCAATTGCTCAAAGATAACCCAGGCAATGTGCCATTTATGGTACTCACCGTGACCAACAACACCGTAGGTGGTCAACCAGTATCTATGAAGAATATCCGCGAGACATGTGAGCTCTGCCACAAGTATGGTGTACCTGTGAACATGGACTCTGCTCGTTTTGCTGAGAACGCATACTTCATCAAGACCCGCGAGGAGGGTTATGCTGACAAGACTATCCAAGAGATCACCAAGGAGATGTTCTCTTATGTGGACAGCATGACTATGTCTGCTAAGAAAGATGGTATCGTGAATATGGGTGGCTTCATCGCTACCAATAAAGAGGACTGGTACGAGGGTTGCAAACGCTATTGTATTCCTTACGAGGGCTTTATCACTTATGGAGGTATGAACGGCCGCGATATGGCTGCATTGGCAGTTGGTTTGGAGGAGAACACCCAGTTTGATATGCTCCAAACACGTATCCACCAAGTGGAGTATTTGGCTCAATTGCTCGATGAATACGGTATTCCTTACCAACGTCCTGCTGGTGGTCACGCTATCTTCGTGGACGCAGACAAGGTGTTGACCCATGTGCCAATTGAGGAGTTCCCTGCTCAAACATTGACCTGCGAGTTGTATCTTGAGGCAGGTATCCGTGCGTGCGAGATTGGTTATATCTTGGCAGACCGCGATCCTGAGACCCGCGAGAATCGCTTCTCTGGTTTGGATTTGGTACGTTTGTGTATCCCTCGCCGCGTATATACCGACAACCACATGAAGGTGATTGCAGCCGCATTGAAGAATGTATATGACCGCCGCGAGACTATCACCCGTGGTTTGGCAATCACCAAAGAGGCACCATTGATGCGCCACTTTACTGTGGAGTTGGAGAGACTCGGAGAGTAATGGGACGCTCGCAAAGCGAGCTATTGGACGGCGTTCCGCCTATGGGACGCGGCAGAGCCGCTATGGGCTATAGGTTAGAGGCGAGAGGTTATAGGCTCCGTTATCCCTCCGTATAAACCCGTTATGAACCCGTAAAAGACTGGGTAAAGTAGATAAAAAATAGGGTGTGTCCGTGTTGGGCACACCCTATTGTTGTTAGTCATTCTTATTCAATTGGTGGTTAATAAACCAATCCAATAAAGTCTCAAAGCTTTCTGCTTCCATTGTTTCTAAGGCTTGGATGTGATCTCGCAAAGGTTCCAGTCCCTTTTGACAGTAATCGTCTATTTTGTGGCGAGGAACGAATATGGTAGCCTCCCAATCACTTAGCACTTCATCGATGCCTTTCAGATGTGAGATGTTCGGTCCCAGGATAAGGGTGTTCATTTCGTAGCAGCCATCGAAAGCACTCATATCCAAAATATGTACAGAATCAGGAATACGCATTTCCTTCAAACTACGACATCCACTGAAAGCCCCCTCACCGATTTTCTTGACGGTTTCTGGCAGATAAATAGTGCGCAAGTTCTTGCAATCGCTAAAGGCATAATTGCTCACATTCTTGATTTGACTACCTAGTAGAACCGTTTGCAGTTGGGTACATTCATAAAAGAGGTAATTTCTCATCAAGCGTACATTTTCGCTGAGTTTGACATATCGCAGGTTACTGCAACCAGCAAACGCGCAATGTCCTAGGTTATTGACCGTATCAGGCATATCCACGAATCTGAGGTTCGTACAATAATCAAATGCGCGATTGCCTATAGTCACCAATCCTTCGGGCAATTTGATAGAGTCTATGGAGCAAGAACAGAAAGCAGAGGCGGCTATCTCAACTACTTGATACTCCTGTCCTTGGTATGTTATTTGAGCAGGAATCACAATATCTCCTGTATAGTAGTCATAGGATTGGTCTTTCGCAGTATGGATTACCTTGGCTGTGTGGGTATCGGAATCTAGACTGTAATATATCCCATCGACCTCTGCCACACAATCTGTTACCAACCCATCATATTTCTCTAATAATTTTTGATACCTATTTTTCAAGTGCGTAGGCACAATGATTGCTTGTATATCATCGTTGGGATTGACAAACACATTCTCCCCTATATGCAATATATTGCCACGGAACACCACGGTTGTTAGACCATGACACATATAGAAGGCTTCATCCTCGATTATAATAAAGGCAGGAATCTCCACATGAGTTGCACCTTCCAATAGGGAATCTATTTTATCATATTCATCAAGATAGTCGATATAATCTGGGTCCATAGCAAATGCTCTATAGCCGATGGTGGTCACCAGATAATCCTTACCATCGTATGTCACACGTTCGGGAATAACGAAGCGTCCTCTATAGACGAAATTGCAGGAGCGTACCACGGTGGCAGTCAACTTCGTGTCATGTAGCATGTAATAGATCCCATCGATGGTAGCGCAGTGGCAGTCAGTATCATGGTATGGGTAGTCCTCTCCTACTCCCTCGGGCAAGACAAAGGTGCAATACTCCTCTTGGATACAATCAGCAGGCATGATAGCGGCGATATCCAATTCCTTGAGGTTCTTAGGCAGGAAGACATACATAGACCGATAAATACTACTAAAAGCATTGTTAGTAATACGCTCTACCTCATCAATAATGGTACATTTGGGTTCTACATCATATTCATACATGGGTTTGTACTTGTAGAGCACCCTACCTACCACCACAGGACCTCCGGGGTGCTTTTCCAACCACTGCGTATGCTCAAACGCATCCACGCCCACATGGGTAATAGAGTTGGGCAAGGAGATGCCTCGCAGGTTGCTGCATAGGTTAAATGCTCGTCCGCCGATTTTGGTGACGGTTTCTGGAATGATGACACGCTCCAATTCGGAACATAACTCAAAAGCCATCGCGCCTATGGTCTCTAGACCTTTTGGCAATTGGATTGTCTTGAGGCTGGTGCATGCGGAGAAGCAACCTGGTTCGAGTGTTTTCACGCCTGCGGGGATATTCACCTCGGTGAGTGATGAGCAGGACTCAAATAAGTCTTCGGGAATGGTCGTTAGCTGTGAAGGGAGTACTACGCGCTGTAGGTTTTCGCAGGTGCTAAAGGCAGACCTGCCAATGTGTGTTACAGAGTCGGGAATGACGATCTCGGTCAAACCGCTCATGAACTCGAAGGTAGAATCTTCGATGGTTGTGAGTCCTTCGGGTAGTGTGATGCTCGTCACGTCGTCACAGCCATAGAAAGCCTCTTGGGCAATGCCTACCACGCGGATGGACTGTCCATCTACGATGATTTGGGCGGGTATAGTGATATCGCCTTGGTAGTCATTGGCTAGCACAAATGCGCCCTCTGGGCGTAAGTCGTAGTTGATGTTGTTGACAATAATTTTCATTCTATCAAATTGTTAAGTTGTTTGTACTAATTTATCTAGGTACCGCGATATACAGCGGCTCCGCCTCGTCCTATTCCTCCTCATTCCACTCGATATTCAGGGCATCCCACCAATATTCATTCTTATTGTATGAATAGTTTATGTGTCCGTTCTTCACGGGGTAGTTATATCCCACGCCTTCGGGTACAATGAGTTCGTATTCGTACGAATCGGGTATGAACCCACATATATCCACTTCTTTGAGGCTCTTAGGGAAAAAGATACGCATAGGTGGAGTAAAGTGGAAGACCCCGGCATCAATGTACTCGATTCCTTCGGGTATCACGCAGTCGGGTTCTGGTCCATGTTCTGTGTGTGGGCTGTAGCAGCACATATGGTTTCCCACGAATGCTGCACCAGGCAGTTGGTTGTTGACGCATGCGGTACCGCTAAATGCATCTTCGCCTATTTCTATGTATTTTTTTGGAAGTATGATTTCGCTCAGCGCATCGCAATCTGCGAAAGCATAGCAAGCGATGAGTTCCATCGTTTCGGGTATGACTACGCGCTGTAGCGATGTGTTGCCGCCAAATGCACTACGTCCAATGCATTTAACGCTCTGAGGTAGTACCAATTCTTCTGATTGGTACATACCGTGGAAGGCACTATCGCCTATTATCTCCAATACGTCAAGGATCACTGTGCTTGGGCAGGCGGCCACTAGCATCTTGAGGTCTGTATGCACGATACCATTGCAGTTCTGGCGGCTGTCGTAGTATGGGTTATTAGCATCCACTACCATTTGCTTTATGCTGGGGCAATCAGAGAATGCACCCGAATAAATGCTTTCCACGCTGCTGGGTATATATATCGCTTCCAGTGCGCTACAATGGGCAAACGCATGTAAACCAATTTTCATCAGTCCATCTGCCAGTTGCACGCGTTTGAGTTTTTTGCAGTGAGCGAAGGCTTCTTCGCCTATGGTCTCTACGCTAGCTGGCAGTATCACTTCAACCAGCTCATCATTTTCATAAAATGCTCTGTTGGCTATGCATCGTGTTCCTTCTTTCACGCGTAGCACGCCTTGGTCTTCTTCGGATAATCGTCCACCACTGAGTACACATCCTAGGTATTTCAATTGATTGCCTTGTGCCTCTTGCAGGGCTGTCCAGTGGAAGGCATATTCGCCTATCCAACATACAGAAGAAGGAATATCTATATCTTTCAGTTCGTAGCAAGCCTCAAAGCACGAACTGGGTATGTAGTTTAGTGTGGCAGGTAGAGTGACATGTTGTAGTTTTATGCAGTGTGAAAATAGACTATCCGCTAGGTACTGGATGCTATCTGGTAGGCGTATTTCGGTCAGATTTTCGCAAGATGCAAAGCAGTAGCGACCTATCTCCTGTAGTCCTTCGGGCAGACTGATGCGTTTGAGTTGTGTACATTTGTAGAAACTATGCGATTCTATGGTTCTAACTTTCGATGGAATATCTATTTCTTGGAGCGACTCACATTCCCAAAACATGTCGTAATCTATATGCATCAGCATAGTTGGTAGTTTGATTTTCTCTAGGTTCCTACATTTGGTAAAGGCATTGGATTGGATGCAGACTACGGTGTCAGGTATGTTGATTTCTTTCAATTGGGTACATTCTTGGAACGCCCGACTTTCAATGGTGCTTAATCCTTCGGGCAGTAATACGGATGTCAGTTCTCTACATTTTTTGAATGCTCCGAAAGCAATACCTTTTACGGCTATTCGTTTACTCTCGTGTTGTATGTAGGGAGGGATAATCACATCGCCTTTGTAATTGTTAGCTACTACATAGGCTTCAAAGCCATTGTCATTTATTTGATACTTGATATTGTTGAGAATAATTTCCATAGTGTATATTTTGTTTTGTATAGAGGCGTTAGGGTGTCTTTCATTGTGGGTTTAGCGATTGTGTTTTGATTGCGAGTTATATGAATCAAAACATATGCCAATAGAAAAAAATAGCAATCTATTGGCATATATTTCTGCCATTTTGGCAGGAATAGGAAGGGAGAACGAGGAGAATAAGATGCAAAGTGACAGAAGTTTTGTGCGATGAACAAATCTCTTGCTTTATCCTATACATCTACACCAAAAGCACAACATTTTGCGATTAGTGCAGTTTTACGCAAAAAAATTTTGCGGTATCAAAAAAAAGCAGTACCTTTGCGCAGCGCAAGTCTTAAATATAATTCCAAATTATTTGTCAGAATCAAATGCGCGCTAGTTTAATTCTGACAGTCATAAAAAATTAACTATTATGGATTTCTTTAAAAATTTATGGTGCACCATTACTGGTTGGGAACACTTTAGAGAAGTGTTAGGCATGTTTCTTTCTGCAGCTGTAGGCTCTTTCCTCTCTTGGCTTTTAACATGGTTAAAGTACACAAAAAATGAATTAAGACGTAGATGTAAATTACGTAAACTACATAAGAATATGAAACAAGATTTTGGCAGTAGCATTGTTGCATTTGACACCGTTGCACCATGCTACGATAATAGAAATGCCAAAATGCGCATGACCAATAATGCATTTATATTTGAGATACCAGAAGATATAAGAACAGAATTGAATGCTTTAGGTTTCAAGACATATCCTGCCGCAAAATTGGATGGAACAAATGCACAATTATATGCATTTCTGCGAACCCATTACCCAGAAAGTTTTCCTACAGATCTTTCTATTGATACATATTTGAATAAACTCATTATTCAAACTGCCAACAACTTTATAGACAGGCGTCGAGCTAATAAATTAGCATTTAACAACGAACAAATTGGCATTGATAATATAGACCTCAATAGAACTGGTTATGTAGATGGAAATGGAGTCGAGAGACCTATTATTGAACTTAGTCTGTACAAAACAGACTATTTTACAGCGCAAGTGATGGTTGATTTATATAAAGAATTACGAGCTATCGATATCAGACGAAAGGTAACAAATCCTAATTATGTATCTCCATTCGACAATCCTACAATTCAAGACTTAAATCGAGAATTCAGACCATTCATGTCTTCTCTTGGTGTAGGTGGATATGTCATTTTTGACAAAGGGAACGGTCTTGAGTATTGGACCGTACTACGTTCTCCTAATATTAGAAATGGCTCTGACCATAATTATGAACTTCGTAGCTATAGTTTCGACGAAACAATGGACTTGCGAGATACCGATATGGATAATAACGGTCGTCAAGTGGGAAGTATCTATAGAGGCGCAGAGAGAGCGACAGAAGAAGAACTCGGATTATTTAGAGGAGATGAGAGAGTAGAAGGACATCTTACAGATTACCATTTTACGGGGCTAATCCTTATCCGCACTAGCGGTGAAGATGGACGACCTGCACGTTTTGAAATGCAATTACTCGGTTATAAATTTGCTTATTTCGATGAAAATTTCACTTACCAAGATATGCAATTTAAGAAAAAGATGGCGCAGGATGCTATTTTTGAGGCTGTAGAAGTATATGTCAATCCACTTAAGAAACGTTTATTAGCTACTACTGACCAATATACACATACACCAGAATCTGTATATTATGCAGAAGTTTTGAGAGGAATGGAAAATTTACGAGATATCAGCAACAAATACGAAGAAGAGCGTCCTATTTAATCAGAATACAATACATCATTTATCAATAATACATATACTATTTTTCAAAAAATCAACTATGTGTTGTATTTCTATTGTCATAGGTAATGTATCCACTAATTGTTGTATTGCCAATTCAACATTTGAGTCAAAGTCATATATTAAATGATATGCTTCTTTTATTAAATGTTTCTGTTCTTTCGTAAATGCACGACGTTGCAATCCTATTGCATTTAGTCCACAATATTTACTAGGATTTCGAGCTGCAAGGGTGTACGGAGGTACATCCTTGTTTATTATCGCCCCCCCCTGTATCAATGCTAGTGTTCCTATCTTCAAATTAGGTTCGATCGTAGAACCACCACCAAATTTTCCCCAATCTTCTACAACGACTCCATCACATAATCGCGTCATATTTGCCATTACAATATTGTTATGTAATACACACCCACAAGATATATCGCAATACGCCATTATAAAACAATTATTCCCAATTTGTGTTCCCCGACCTATATTTACATATTGAAATATTTTAGTATTATCGCCTATTATTGTTTGCGTACATCCTTTGGCACATGATATAACTGAATCTGCACCTATCACAGAACCAGAATGAATATGACAACCTTCACCAATGCGTACCCCATCATGAATGGTCACATTGGTCTCGATGATTGTCCCTTTGCCTATTTGAACATCTGCATGGATATTACAAAAAGGTCCAATCTTTGCTGTAGGATGTAATATAACAGAAGAAGAAATCATTCTTGCTCGGGGGCGTCTTTTCTAAATTTAGGATCTACCAGAGATAAAAATTCATCTAGTTCCACACATCCTTCCCAATTGATAGATTCTGCTGTTTTGGGGAGGACGTATGTCTTGATGTCCGTCTCCGATAAATTTTGATCAAAAATACCCGTTTGAATATCCTTATCTTTAATCAATAACACAGGTATATTCATCATCGAAGCCATACCTACCTCTATCTCATTCCAAGGCGAAGGAAGCCATATCTTTTCCCATTTCGTAGTGTCATCCGTTTCAGGACGATACACACCATCATTTATGAGAGTCTGCTTAAATCCAAACACAATCATACCGTCGGACATCTTGACTTTTTCTCCTACAGCCCTAATTTGTCCAAACTTAGGATAATTATCTCTAACATATGGTATGACTTTTATTCCATTTTTTTCCAAATAAGCTTCTAGACTATCTTTATACATTCGCTCATTATTCATGACCACACTTGGACTAGAGAAGAAGACATATTTGGGTTTTATGGATGATAGTGTAGTTGTGAATAGTTCATCGCTTACATATTTTCCGTTCATCAACTTTTTTCTCAAATCATCAGGAAGGTTGATTGTTTCCGAAAAGTCTGCACCTGTCAACTTAACATCTCGAAAATACACATTAGACAAATCCGCTCCATTAAACATAGCCCCGCTCAAGTCACAGGATTTGAAGCGCGTGTGGCATAAAATTGAGTTCGTAAAAAACGCAGCTCCTTCTACATATTCAAAGAGAGCATATGATAGGTCTGCCAAGAAGAAATCTGTCTTTTGGATATTGATCTTTATGTGTGTTTCGGCAGTGATTGATGCCTTATTGACCAAACTAGTGATGACTTCTGATTCGGGAATGAGAGACTTTTTCTCTTTTCTCCATCGCCATGTTTTCCTTGCATTTTTTTCTAGTTCTCTCTTATGTCCCATATAGGCATTTTGCAAATTCGTTCTCTGCAAATCCATCAATGAGAGATCCATAGCATATGCCAATCCGTCAGCTAGTGTTTTTTGATAAACACCTGTTTTGAGCGTTCTCAATAGGGATGATATGACATTGATTGCTTCTTTTCTCAAGCGAGGAGAATGCTCGTTTATTTCTTTGGTAAAGAAACGACGGATCTTGATGGCTGCTGCAAGATTTCTTTTTACCTCATGGGATGAGAGTTCGTTTCCCACACGATTAAATGCTTCTATCGCTTCATCTTTTTGCGCATTACGTCCTTTAAGACCAAAGTGTGTGCGCAAAGCGACCAAAGGAGTCGTGATCAAGCCACCGATGCCAATGATTGCTACAATAAGTTCTGAAATTTCTTTTGCACTCAATACGTCCATAAGATTAAATTTTAAGGTATCACTGCTCTAATTAAAAATCGATTGGGTTATAGTAACTACCATCGTCTGAAGTAACATAACCATTATCATCATTTCCTTCATCACCACCATCGTCTCCACCATCATCTCCACCATCGTCTCCACTATTATTTCCGCCTCTTTGTTTTCTTTTGAAGCGCTCAGGAAGATGGTCTTCTATATGTAAACATAGCAGAAATATTGGTACTGTACTTACCATATAGACAATCAGAGTATAAACAGCCATTCCCGCACCAAAAAATATAAAAATGCCGAGACTTAAAAAACCCAAGATAATTTCAAGCCATGAATTTTTAGGTATAAATAACTTTACACATAATATAATGAATAATATAATATAGAATATCCAACTGCCATTCCCAAAGGTATAAATAAACTCTCTAAAAAAATTCTTGTGAGATAGTCGAATACTGCCAAACATATCCTCGAGTTCCTTTAGTTGTTTGGTTGTAGAATAGGTTGCAAGCATCACAAAACCAGCTTTAGATTCGGTGTGGCAACTATAGGTAACCGCATATGAATCTTTAGATAATTTGTAATAACGTTTTACATATTTTTTAGAAAATGTCCATATTTTAGAATGCTTTTCGCACACCATATTAGCACGACTAAGATTATAGCAGATCGTGTCAGCTGAGGTATAGAATACTGTTTTATCAAATTTATCCCCATATATAGCACTCAGATATAATACATCATTACCTCGTTTGGCTGAATAAGGAAAGGTTTTGTGCTTAAAATATTCATATCCATTAGGCATATCAAAAGACACGCCATTAGTCAAACGAACCTCGGAAGCATAGATGCTAGTATATGCCAACCATGTCAAAAAGAAAAGGACTAGTTTTTTCATAATTTTTACTTTTTATTTTACCCCGCAAAGTTACTATTTTTTTTTGGATTATGCAAGATTTTGGATTATTTTTATCCGTTTTATAGAAAAAGCGCATCTACGTTTTAGGTAAATGCGCTTTGTATAAAGTCAGATTATTAGTTCTTTTTAGTATCTTTCTTCTTTATCTCGGGGGTGTCTTTTCTGAATTTTGGATCTACAAGCGATAAAAATACCCGTTTGAATATCCTTATCTTTAATCAGTAACACAGGTATATTCATCATTGAAGCCATACCTACCTCGACATCATTCCAAGGCGAAGGAAGCCATATCTGTTATAATAAATCCTTCCTTATACTAGTCATCTCGCTCCCAGTCTCCGTCAGCTTGTCTTCTCCAGGTAGGTCCTCCATTTTCGTGGAATGTATCATTGTTAGAAAATTGTCCACTTCGTCTTCCAAACTCTCCATATCTATTAATATATCCAGTACCATCGGCATTCATTTCACTTGTAGGTGTAATCACTGGAGGAGGGGTCTCAGAACTAGAGCTAGAACTAGAGGAAGAACTAGATACAGCACCAGATAGAGCGCCTGAAAGCAAGTATAGACCTAGTACAACAGCTGCTATGGCTAGGATGATGGCTACTACAACCGATGTGAGAGCACCTACTAGAGCGCCACCTAGCATACAAGCAATGACGAGCAAGGAGCGCAAGGTGGCTACTTTGGCATTCTCAGCGGCAAGGATAGACTCTAGCACATTGAGCACCATGATAAATAGCAGTAGTGTCATGGTAAAATACCATGAGCATTGTATATCGGTATCAAACCACGAGTTGATGATGTTTCCGCCGGTGGTGATACCTGCGACCAAGGTAGCTACTAGGATACTGATGGTAGCAAAACATGGGTTGGCATTGATATCCTCACCCCAAATATTCTTCTCGATACTATGGAAGAAGGTTACTATTTTGATTGGAAATGACTTTTTCATAATTCTGTCTATTATAGTGTTTTACAATAATTATCCGATAGCGTTCAATAGAGGTTCTGCGTAGTGGTATAGCAGGAAGAATATACCTCCACCTAGTGTCAATGCTACTAGCGCTGCTACTACATAGCGAGCAATAGGCTTGTAGTTTTCCTCTGCTGGAGTCCTTTGCTCGTCTGTTCCGGTGAACGCTGCACAATGGGCAAAGCGCCAATGGGCAATCAGCATAAGCACCATAAAGCAATAACTAAATATATTGTAGCTGCCGGTCGAGTTCCAAAAGACGGTCTTACCCAAGTGTGCTTGGATGATTTCAGAATAGTTTCCTACCGCCCATTTTAGCGCAAAGTCAATACAAAATAGCGCGCTAATTAGATTACCGATGATGTAGATATTGATCCAGCTGATGTCGCGTTTGTCCATATCGTTATTGCGATAGATAAGGCAATATATGTAAACAGAGCAGACACATAACAAGCGGTCGAGAAAGCTTATATATCCGAACCATGCAGGTATCTCATATACATAGTCAAGAAAGACATACATTTGGGTCATTGTAGATACCAACCAGTATACCATCAAGAGGTATAGGGCTATGCGTGTAGGCTTGTTAGGTTTGGTTCCTAGCAAAAGCGCAGAACTAAGTAGGGCTAGCAGAAATGTACCTATTGGAACGATACAATAGCCCCACAGGTAAAATTGTTCTATTGACTGGAAGGGCTTGATTAGTACCATGAGCGGATGATACAAGTAACTGCTCAGCGTAGTTAGGATTAATAGCACCCCGACTATATGCGCCTTGGTGTTGTTTTTAGATTGAATAGTGTTCATATGTATTGAATATTTGATATTTGCTGCAAAGGTACATATTTTTTTTTATACAAGCAAATGAAAGTGGGCATTTTTTGAAGATTTTCATCAAATTTCGCCCAGTTTGAACCCCAAAAATACACTTTTCCTTGAGGAAGGACGAGGAGGGGTGTATTGGCGGGTATTGTCCTTTAGCAAGGCAAAAGAAGTCGGAAAAAAGCAGTACCTTTGCAGCGCAATCGAGAAAGAAACACTCGCCTGCTCTCAGGGACGCGAAGTGCACGTCGCACCTGCAGAATAAAGTACTCCTATCAAGCACGAACTTGGGCTTGAGAAGAGGAACAAACCAAGTTCATTGTTTCAACCCACCCGCAAGGGTACAAAAAAAACATTTGACACAATGAAAACTTCACAACCAAAGGGCAGCGAAGCCCTACTGCTCACACGCACACAACTCGCATCGTGCCACTCCATTGCGGCACAAGTCATGGACGATTTTAATCGCAGCAAAATCGTACAAATCTACTTGCCAAGTTGCTCAGATGAGCAATTTAAGCACCTCTTGCGACATATCGAAGAGGAGAACCTGATCTGTTTCATACCACTTTCTCGCGGCACACGCGCACTGGTGTTCTGCGAGTATATGGAAGACTTTAACGATGAGCAAAATCTCCTGATCTACACCCTCGCCCTCGAAACGGTATTTGCGGGCAAAGACGGTCATCTGACCCAACCTTATGGCGCACGTGTCTATCAATATGCTAACTACGAAGAGGAGTAAAAAAGAACTATATACGAGTTGACACTGATTTTATATTAAAAGACGAACTATATTAAAAAATTAACAAAAAAAGTATATTTTTATGTAATAGATGATACAAACCCATCTACATACGGTTGATTTTTAGTAACCACAGCGAAAGCTTGACGAATCAGTTTGTTAGCGACGGCAACAACTGCAGCTTTACCTGATTTACCATTTGCTCGCAGACGATCATAAGTTTCTTTACATGCGGCATTACATTGAGTGCATTTGCATGCTACAAGATATAATTGACTACGCAGGTG
>JAZQSZ010000127.1:0-10794 GCA_045630365.1 Paludibacteraceae bacterium
AGTAGGTTGATGAGCTCACGGACAATAGCCGAATATTCAATACCGCGGAAATTCATATCTCCTTGCCCCTCTGGGGCAGAAATCTTATCAATCTTATTAGCATCGCTTGTTCCACCCTGTTCCGTGGTACTCCGTAATGAATTGCCACCTCGTCGAAACGGGCTTGCAACAAAAGAACTCGCTCTGCTCGTTGAGGTTGCCGCCGTTTCTCCTCTCCCCTCTCGCTCACGAAGCTCGTGGGGGCCCCGATTGGGACTTGTGCGCTGAATCTCAAGTGCATGGGCTTCGTCGGTGAAGTCGAGGCCAGATGGTTCGCAGTAGAGGACATATGACCAAGGCATGAGGAAGGATGCGCGCGAAAGGTCGGTAGTGACAGAGTCGTACTCAGTGAGACGGCAGAGGTCGGCTATACGGCGTTGTGCATCGGGGATACTCTCGCTAGGGTTACGCTCGGCAATGATGCGGAGACCGTGACCCGATGGCGTAATGGCAACGAAGTGGATTTTGGGATCGCTGCGCTGTAGTTCGGCTGCGCCTGTAGTTGGTAGTTCGCTCGCTGTGCTCGCTGTAGACAATACAGGGAAAATACAACACGAGAAGAAGTCGCGGGGGTTGTCGATGTGGTCGATATCGAGCATGACGAGACCAGAGGGGACAGCGTTGGCGGACTTACGCGTGCCGTCGCCCATGAAACGGCATGCGTGAGGCGTGATAACAGGCAATTGACGTTTGAGACGAGCGAGCTCGTCGGGGTCGTTGCCGTCGAGGAGTTTGATCTGGTCGCAGATGTCTTGGATAAGGGGTTGCTTCATGGCAAGTTCGATCTCAGACCAGAGGACAGGGGTAGGTTTGCCTGATGATATAGAGGGTTGAATACAAATACGAGGAATCATAGTAATTTTGAATTAACGAATTAACGAGTTAATGAATTATGAATTTTTCTCCTCTCTGAGGAGGGGCGGCATATATACCGCCCGCTCGACAGAAAGCTTAGAAGCGTTTAGCTAAGTAGTAACCGACGACGCATCCTGCGAAACCGATGATGAAGCCGATGAAGAAGCTAGTCATGGTTACCTCCCTTCTCTACTTGCTCTGCAAGGGTTTGCCATGCTTCTTGTACTTTGGCGGTACCTTCTTGGCTGAGCATGGCTGCGATTTCATCTGACTCATCGATGATGATGTTGGCGAAGTTTTGCAGGCGTGCTTTGAGGCGGTCGGGGTCGTCGCATAGCGGGAAAGACATGGTGACGGTCACGCGTGAGCGGCTAACATTGACACGACTGTATCGTGTTTCGAGAATAGGCGCGGTGGAGCGCTTGGTAGTTTTGCGATAGATGCGCACCTGTTGCTCGTAGTGCAATCCAGAAGAGGAGTCAATCTTGTGTAGGATGATTGAACCTTTCATGGCTTTACCGATGGGGAATTCTACTTCGTTGGGCGTAGTTCCGCGTTTGCGTACGGGTCGTTTGAAGGAGAGGTACTGTTGTAGTTCGTCGTCTTGCTTGTGAAACGCGAGTGCCGCTGGAATAAGCACATTGGTTTGGATGTTTACAGTCTTTTTCATTGTTGTAACTAATTTAGTCTCCATGCGCGTAGTTCATTGTAGTAACGCGTACCCTCTCTGTTAGGGCGTGCGTGAAAGTCAAAGCGTACGCTGATAGTCTCGCCGATGTTGTGGCTGAAGTTTTGCGCTAGCTCGTTGCGAAGGGTGAAACATGCTGTCTTGGGAAATTGCTCGTCGGTAGCGAGTGTGATTTCTCGTGAGGTAAATTTCTTGCCTTCGCGCGTTTCAAACTGTTCGGTCTGTCCGATGTGGACTAGGCGACCTGTAAATTCGTTGGTCATGTCAATTAATAGTTAATAGTTAATAATTAATATTTTTGCTTAATTGTTTCGTTTCGTTTGGCTCGTCGCCAATTGGCGACAAAGGTACTACAAAATTCGCACATATGCAAGAAAAGCGAATAATTATTTGAAAAATGATAGATGAATCTATCAATATTACCTTCTTTACAACTTATCAGTCACTATGGATTAACAATTCCTTGCACAAAGGTAGCTCAAGGGTAGCGGATTTATAAACTAATAAGCAGGAAGTGATGTTCAATCGCTTCCCGCTTGTAGGGTTTTTAAGAAAAAAGTTTTAGCTTGCCAGCAGCAAAGCGGTTTTTTATTCTATTGGCACCTGTATTATTGACAACCACTTCTCAGGATCTTCTTGGTTCCAGATACCATCAATATAACATGTGCGTGGATGGTCTATAATCCGATATCCATTTTCTTCGATATATTGGAATACTTCAGCAAATGTCTCATAGAATCGTTCGTATGGGCCATAATGCTTCACACACAATGCTTTCTCCACCGCTGGCAGACACTTAAACTGAATAATATGACTATTTTGCCCCATTTCAACCACTTGTTCGCAATATTCAATATCAATACTATCTAGAGAATACTCCTCACTATGCTCTATCGTAAAGCAATAACCTGGCATAGGGCATTGACATCCCAATCGTTGCATCTCAGGACCGATTTTCTCATAGCACAACATGCCTAAAGCACCATAATCAGAAATAACTTCTCTATGACTTGCCACAATGACTTCAGGCAATGATTCAATACTATATCTCTCCATATCGTTGTGGTTTTTAGATGATTCTAACCATTCTTTCAGTTGCTCTCGTCTCTCCATCAATTGCTTTAGTAGTTCTTCTGTTTTGTTGATCTTTTCTGTGAGCTGTTCCACACTGGGCACGTGTGAATCTTCTTCGTATAGTTCTTTTATTTCTTCGAGTGTGAATCCCAAGCGTTGAAGCTGACGAATAGTGTTCAACTTTTGCATCTGACATATGGTGTAATAGCGATAACCCGTCCATTCGTCCACCTCATAAGGTAATAGTAATCCCTTTTTCTCATAGTGACGAAGTGTTTTGACTGTCACTTGCATCATTCGTGAAAATTCACCAATTTTGAATTTCGTTTTTTCTTTCATAATTCATATTTTTTAGCTTGTTCAAGAAATTTTCTGCAAAGATAATACATGACCTTGGGTACGAGTCAAAAAATTCTTCATTTTTTTTGCTAAAACCGCATTTTTTATCCCTATTTATCTAATTCATGAAAACTAAAAACTCGGATGCAATGCCTGCACCCGAGTTTTGGTATTGAAAGAATCGTTTTGGCGATTACTTGGTTTTCTTACTTGCAAGAATGAAGTAAACGATCAGAGCGATATATGCTGCCACGCCGACAAGGGCAGCGCCATTGCTTGCAGCCCAAGCGCCCAAATAGCACTCTACGCCACAGAACTTAATCAAGGCACTTACTACACCCATCAACGCACCACCTGCGATGAAACCAGAAGCAATCAATGTACCCTTCTCGTTGCGAGCCGCAGCCATTTCCTCTGCCTTCTCACCATCTTTCTCACGCTTGCGAGATACCAACCAAGAGATAGCACCACCCACGAGCAATGGGGTATTCAAACTCAATGGGATAAACATACCCAAAGCGAAGGCCAATACAGGTACTCCTAATATATTGAGCACCAATGCCAAGATAGCACCTGCGAGATAGAGCATCCAAGGTGCGCCTTGACCACTCATCAATGGCTCGATAACCGCAGCCATCGCGTTGGCTTGAGGAGCTACAAGGGCGTTGTCGCCTACAAAACCGTATGTCTTATTCAGAATAATCATCACACCACCTACGGTAGCTGCACTCACGAGCGTACCGAGGAACTTCCAAGTCTCTTGTTTGCGAGGAGTAGTACCAATCCAATAACCGATCTTGAGGTCGGTAATAAAACCACCTGCCATAGACAAGGCAGTACAAACCACACCACCAATAACCATAGCGCCTACCATACCGCTTGCGCCCTTCATACCTACAGCTACGAAGATCACAGATGCGATAATCAGTGTCATCAAGGTCATACCGCTCACAGGGTTGCTACCCACGATAGCGATCGCATTAGCAGCCACAGTAGTGAAGAGGAAAGCAATCACAGCCACCACAAGGAATGCCACCAAGGCTTGCCAGATATTGCCCAATACACCGATCCAGAAGAAGACCAAAGTAATGAGCAGCGCCACTGCAATAGCCAAAACGATGAACTTCATACTCAAGTCTTTCTCTGTGCGGAGTGATGCGGTAATAACGGCTTTGCCTTTTCCGCCAAGTTCTTTTCCTGCCAATCCAACGGCAGATTTGATCACGCCCCAACTCTTGACAATACCGATAAGACCTGCCATAGCGATGGCACCAATACCGATATTGCGGCCATAATCCTTGAACATCAAGTCAGGATCCATCGCCTCCATACCAGGTACGCTACCGATGAGTGGAAGCAATACCCACCATACGAAGAAGGAACCCGCGCAGATAACCGCAGCGTACTTCAGTCCGATGATATAACCCAAACCCAATACCGCAGCAGAGGTATTGATAGAGAACACGAGTTTGAACTTAGCCGCCAATGCCTCGCCCCAACCCGTCATACGGGTAGTGAGTTGCTCGGTCCAGAGACCGAAAGTAGAAACAGCAAAATCGTACAAACCTCCGATTCCAGCGGCCCAAATGAGCGGTTTGGCTTGGTTGCCACCGCCTTCACCAGACACTAGGACCTGGGTAGTTGCCGTAGCCTCAGGGAATGGATATTCGCCGTGTTTCTCTTGTACGAAATACTTGCGGAAAGGAATGAGGAACAATATACCCAAGCAACCACCCAATAAGGATGACAAGAACACTTGCATAAAGTTGACGGTGATCTCAGGATATTTGGCCTGCAAGATGTAAAGTGCTGGTAATGTGAAGATAGCACCAGCAACGATCACACCAGAAGATGCACCGATAGATTGAATAATCACATTCTCGCCGAGGGCGTTCTTGCGCTTCATAGCCGAAGAAAGTCCCACAGCAATGATAGCGATAGGAATAGCCGCTTCGAAGACTTGACCTACTTTGAGGCCCAGATAAGCAGCAGCAGCGGAGAAGATAACTGCCATCACGACGCCCATGATCACGCTATAAGGGGTGATTTCTGGGTAGGAATTTTGTGGTTTGAGAATAGGCTCGTACTTCTCTCCTGGTTTGAGAGGACGAGAGGCGTTCTCAGGAAGTTGAATTTTTTCTTTGTTTTCCATACCTTAAAATTTTTGAAAAATTAGTGTGCAAAGGTACTACAAATATTGGATATATGCAAGAAAAATGCAGAAAGTTTTTGCCAAACCTTGCGTATATTCAAAAAAATGCGTACCTTTGCAGCGATTTTAAAATTAAGAATTTTATGTTAAAGGATATTTTATCAATTACAGGCAAACCAGGACTCTACAAATTGGTGAATCGTGGTAACAATATGTTGATTGTTGAATCATTGTTGGATGGCAAGCGTATGCCTACTTATGCTCGCGACAAAATTGTTTCTCTTGGTGAGATTTCTATGTACACCATGGGCGATGATATCGCACTTAGCGAGGTATTGACCAAGTTGGGCGAGAAAGAGGGTTTGAAGCAAGCCTCTATCGATCCTAAGAAAGCTGACAACGATGAGTTGCGCGATTTCTTTGGCGAGGTATTGCCTGATTTTGACCGTGACCGTGTATATCCAAGCGATATTCGCAAATTGGTACAATGGTATAATATCCTTGTAGGTGCTGGTATTACTGATTTCACCGTAGAAGAAGGTGAGGAGGTAGCTGTAGAAGAGGTAAAGCAAGAGGTTAAGAAACCAGCTCCAAAGCAACAAGTTAAAACACAAAAAGCTGCCGCTTCGTCCGCACGTACAGGCGTTGGCTCTAAAAAAGGTTGATCCTTCAGGATATTATCAATATCATAGAATCTGTAGCTCCCTTGAGTTACCAAGAAGATTGGGATAATTCGGGACTGCAGGTGGGTGATCGCAATGCAGAAGTGAATGCGGCATTGTTGACGGTAGATGTTACAGAGTCTGTCGTCGATGAAGCCATTGCTCTGGGTTGCGATTTGATTGTATCCCATCATCCCCTACTATTCCGCGGACTGAAACAAATAACGGGTTATACCCCACAGGAGCGTTGCGTGTTGAAGGCTATTGAGCATCGTATCGCTATCTACTCTGCCCACACATCCATGGACAGTTGGTTGCATGGTGTAAGTGGTAAAATGGCCGAGAAATTGGGGGTAAAAACATATCGCATCTTGTCAGAGAGTCATGAAAATGTTGGTTTGGGCGTAATTGGTCAGTTGCCAGAACCAATGAATATGCAAGCATTTATGGCGCATGTTGCTAAAGTGTTTGGCATAGAAGGTGCAGGTTTGCGTTATGTCAATGGCAAAGGTGAGCAGGTGCAGAAGATAGCCATCTGCGGTGGCGCAGGAGCAGACCTAGTGAACGAGGCAATAGCACAAGGTGCAGATGTGTATGTGTCGGCTGACTTCAAGTACCACGAGATGCAAGCGGCTGCGGGACAAATAGCGGTAGTGGATATGGATCATTGGGTGAGCGAGCATTTCACACGCGAGATTTTTGAGCAGTTGCTCTCTCCTTATATACATACGCACGTAGCGAAGGCTGATAAGAGTCCAGTACAATATTGGAGATAGGCGATTGGCTATAGGACGCCCTACGGGCTATAGGCGAGAGGCGAAAGGTTAAAGGCGAGTATATAAACTAAAAACAAGATATCATTATGGCAAAGAAAGAAGAACAAATCATGAGCGTAGAGGACAAATTGCGCGCATTGTATGAATTGCAAACCGTTGATACCAAGATCGACGAGTTGCGTATCCTTGCTGGTGAGTTGCCACAAGAAGTAAAAGACATGAGCGATGAGGTAGAGGGTCTTAAGACTCGTCTCACCAACATTGAGAACAGCATCAAGGAGTGCGAGACAGGTATCTCTGAGCACCGTGTACGCATTGAGAATGCTAATGCAGCTATCTCTCGTTACAAAGAGCAACAAAACAATGTTCGTAACAACCGTGAGTACGACAACCTCACCAAAGAGATTGAGTACCAAGAGTTGGATATCGAGTCTTCACAACGTAAGATTGGTAAATTGACTACCGAGTTGGAGAACTTCCAAGCAGATAAAGCAAAGACTATCTCTGATATCGAGGATCGTACCGTAGATTTGAATCAAAAACGCAACGAGTTGGAGGCAATCTTGTCAGAGACCAAAGAGCAAACAGAGAAACTCATGCTCCGCGCAGCAGACTTGGAGAAACATATCGAGGATCGCCTTGTAACAGCTTTCCACCGTATTCGTAAGAATGCACACAACGGTTTGGCAGTAGTGAAGGTAGAGCGCGATAGTTGCGGCGGTTGCCACAGCAAGATTCCTGCACAACGCCAATTGGATATCCGCCTTCGCAAGAAAATCATCGTTTGCGAGTTGTGCGGTCGTATCTTGGTAGATGCTGAGATCGATGCAAAGAAGAAGTAAGCATTCGCTATGAACCCGTCATGAACCCGTAAAAGACAGGGAGAAGATGGGATATATACAAACAAAGCTACCGTTCTTGGTAGCTTTGTTTTTCATATAAAAGAACTGATTATTATGCTTTCAATCCCTCTTCTACTTTCTCGCGAACATAAATCATTGCCTCGGTGATGTCCGCAAATTGGGAGAGGTCAATAGGTTGACCAATATGAAGAGAAGTATCTGCCTTAGGATTAACAAAAAGTTGTCTTGCAGGCATTGCCTCGTGAAAACCTTTCAGAGTAATAGGCACAACAGGGAGATTAAGATCCATAGCTATCTTGAAAGCTCCTTGTTTGAAACGACCGATTTCACCGGTCTTAGTACGCGTTCCTTCTGGGAAAATTACCGTTGATACACCATCCACTAATTCTCCTTTGATAAGTTCCATACTTTGAAGAGCTGCACGAGGATTACTGCGATCTACAAAAATGTGTCCTGCCACCTTACAAGCGGTACCCACGAAAGGCACTTTGCGAATCTCCTTCTTCATCAACCACTTGAAGTTGTTAGGCAACCAACCATAAACGGCAAAAGCATCTAGGAAAGACTGGTGATTGGATACAAAGACATAGGATTGCTTAGGATCAACATTCTTGCGACCTGTTACTTTAATAGGCACAAGCAAAAACCAGAGGACACTTCTCGCCCACATAACCTGAACAGTACGAGGCGCTTTGCCGTTTTTCCAAGGGAAACAGATGATGGTAAAAAGTGCGGTAAAGATAGTAGCAACAACCACTAATGGGAATCCAATCAAATATTGGTAAAGGATGTAAAGGACTTTCATTTTTATAATGTTTTAAGTGTTTCACGCGACAAGGTCGCTTGTTTCAAAATTTCGGAGATTAAAATTTGAGTTTGTGCATAAATCCACGATAGAGAGCACAGATGCGGCGAATCTCTTCCCAGGTCTCTTCTGGAAGTTTGGTGCCGACGATTTCTACAATGCGTCCCGCAGCAATAGTGCCGATTTCACCACAACGACGAAGATCAAAACCATCAGATAATGCGTGAAGGAAACCGCCTGCGTAGAGATCACCTGCGCCCGTAGAATCTAGGCAAGAGGAAGTCACGGCACCGATATGATGAAGTTGGGAGCTTTGGCGGATATATGAGCCGCGTTTGCCAACCTTAACGACTGCAATATCACATTGTTGAGAGATATTCTCCACTGCCTCTTCTGGATTGAGGTGGGTATAAGCAAAAGATTCATCTTCGTTGGCAAAGACGATATCTACATATTTATATATAAGGTCTTTGAGGAACTGGTGATTCTCATTAACCACATTATAACTAGCGAGGTCAAGAGAGACTGTACATCCTTGCTCTTTAGCTGTACGAAGAGCCGTCTCAATAAGATCATGGTCCTGGACTAGATAACCCTCGACATGGCAGATGTCGTATCCTATAAATGCTTCCTTGCAGATATCTTCGGCTTTCATATCGGCTGCAGCGCCAAGATAAGTACAGAAAGTTCGCTCGCCATCAGGGGTGATGAGCACGATGCAACATCCAGACATAAGGGATGAAGTCAGCATTTGAGGTTGAACATTATTTTTCAGCAGATCCTCATGATAGAAGCGCCCCACCTCGTCATTGCCAATCTTACCAATAAAAGCTGCTTTTCCACCCAACTGCGCGATAGTTGCCACGGTATTGGAGGCACTACCACCCGCTACCATTCGTTTGCGAACAGAAGCAAAACGTGTTTGTAGTTGCTCAAACTGTTGTGCATTGATGAGATTCATGCTTCCTTTGGGAAAACCGATCTCACGAAGATCTCCCTCCGAGATTTGGAGCAAGATGTCTGTCAAAGCGTTTCCTAAACCTAGTACTTTTTTCATTTTAACGTTATTTTTGTCAAAAATATGGCTATTTTGAGCCAAAAATCAAAAATTTCTGCAAAGATAGTAATTTTTTTTCAAAAAAACTTGCTCATATCAAAAAAAAGCAGTACTTTTGCACCCGCAATCGAAAAACAATGGGTTTTGATTGTCAAAAATAATGCTTCCTTAGCTCAGTCGGTTAGAGCATCTGACTGTTAATCAGGGGGTCCAAGGTTCAAGTCCTTGAGGGAGCGCGAGTGTGGTAGCCAAAAGTTACCACACTTTTTTTTGCAAAAAAAAATAGCAGGTATTGGAAATGTCAAAAAAAAGTTGTACCTTTGCGCGATTTTATAGTACGTATATTATTCACTTGGTATAACAATATTAATTAAATTAAAAGAATGGGACTTTTTTCGTTCACACAAGAGATTGCTATTGACCTTGGAACAGCCAACACGATTATCATTTGCGATGATAAGGTGGTGGTAGATGAGCCATCCGTAGTAGCGATTAGCAGTACCGACAGAAAGATGGTGGCGGTAGGTCGCAAAGCACAACAAATGATTGGTAAGGGCGGAACCTTGATTCATACCGTTCGTCCATTGCGCGATGGCGTGATAGCAGACTTCTATGCTTGCGAGATGATGATTCGCGGTATGATTAAGATGATTCCTAAGCAAAATCGCCTTTTCAGTCCAAATATCCGTATGGTGGTATGTATTCCATCAGGTAGTACCGAAGTCGAGATTCGTGCGGTACGCGATAGTTCGGAGCACGCAGGCGGTAGAGATGTATATATGATCTATGAGCCTATGGCAGCGGCTATCGGTATGGGTATTGATGTGGAGAGCCCAGAAGGCTGTATGGTGGTAGATATAGGTGGTGGTACTACTGAGATCGCGGTTATCTCTCTAGGTGGAATCGTGGCCAATAAGTCTATCAAAGTAGCGGGTGACGACTTGAACGCTGATATTGTGGATTACATGGGTCGTATGCACAACCTGCGTATTGACGAGCCTACTGCAGAGCGCATCAAGATGCAAGTGGGATCAGCATTGCCAGAGTTGGAAGATGCACCAGAAGACTATATGGTAATCGGTCCAAACAAAGTAACTGCTTTGCCAATGCAAGTGCCTATTAGTTACCAAGAGATAGCACACTGCCTAGAGAAGAGTATCGCTAAGATTGAAACTGCTATTCTTCAAGCATTGGAGGCTACTCCACCTGAGTTATACGCCGACATTGTGAAACGCGGAATCTACCTCACCGGTGGTGGTGCACAATTGCACGGATTGAGCAAACGATTAACCGATAAGATAACCATCCCATTCCACGTAGCCGAGGATCCATTGCATGCGGTAGCTCGTGGAACAGGAGTAGCATTGAAGAATGTAAACAACTTTGGATTCTTGATACGATAAATGCGAAATCTTATAGATTTTCTCATACGCTATAGCAACTTCCTAATATTTCTGATATTGGAAGTTGTTGCGTTTATACTG
>JAZQSZ010000128.1:0-13694 GCA_045630365.1 Paludibacteraceae bacterium
TTCCTTACCACACCTCGTTGTTGTTCGTATTGGGACTCTTGGGATAGTCTATCGTGTAATGCAAACCGCGGGATTCTTTACGCTCCAATGCTTGACGGGTGATAAGATAACCCACGTTAATCATATTACGCAACTCGCAGATATCTTTGGTCGCTTTTACGCGTTTGAAGAGATCTTCAGTCTCTTCGTAAAGCAAATCCAAACGCTCCCATGCACGACGCAAACGCAAATCGCTACGAACAATACCCACATAAGTGGACATCACCTGACCCACCTCACGCATATCTTGCGAGATGAGGACATACTCCTCATTGGTCATCGTTCCTTCGTCGTTCCAGTCAGGTATATTCTCGTTGAAATCGTAGGTTTCGATCATGCTGAGCGAGTGTTTGGCTGCTGCATCGGCATAGACGACTGCCTCGATGAGGGAATTAGAAGCCAAGCGGTTGCCACCATGCAAGCCCGTGCAACTGCACTCGCCCACCGCATACAGACGACGGATAGAGGATTGGGCATCCAAGTCCACCTTGATACCGCCGCACATGTAGTGCGCACAAGGGGTGACAGGGATATACTCCTTGGTAATATCAATGCCGATACTGAGACACTTGGCGTAGATATTTGGAAAATGGTGCTTGGTCTCCTCGGGGTCTTTGTGTGTGACATCGAGGCAGACATGGTCGAGACCGTGGATCTTCATCTCGTTGTCGATAGCACGTGCGACGATATCGCGTGGCGCAAGAGAGAGGCGTGGGTCGTATTTCTGCATAAACTCCTCGCCATTAGGCAGGCGGAGGATACCGCCGTAACCACGCATCGCCTCGGTGATGAGGTAAGCGGGGTGCGTTTCAGTTGGGTTATAAAGAGCTGTTGGGTGGAACTGCACGAACTCCATGTCTTTGACCATACCCTTAGCCCGATAGACCATCGCAATACCGTCGCCCGTAGCCACATTAGGGTTGGTGGTGGTAGCATAGACAGCGCCTGTGCCGCCTGTAGCCATAAGGGTAATGCGACTAAGGTAGGTGTCAATTTTGCCCGTCTCGGGGTTGAGGATATAGGCTCCATAGCACTCGATATCGGGTGTGCGACGGGTGACACGCACGCCAAGGTGGTGCTGGGTGATGATCTCTACGGCGAAGTGATTTTCAAGCACATCGATATAGGGGTTGTTGCGTACCGCAGCCATGAGTCCACGTTGGATCTCTGCGCCTGTGTCGTCGGCATGGTGGAGGATACGGAACTCGGAGTGTCCGCCTTCGCGATGGAGGTCGAAGGTACCGTCATCTTTCTTGTCGAAGTTCACGCCCCAGTTGACGAGTTCCTCGATTTGGCGAGGTGCTTGGCGAACTACCTGTTCGACCGCAGCAGGGTCGCTAAGCCAATCGCCTGCCACCATAGTGTCGTGGATGTGCTTTTCGAAGTCATCTACAAGCATGTTGGTTACACTAGCAATACCGCCCTGTGCACGGCTGGTGTTGGTTTCTTCGAGGGTCGTCTTGCAGCAGAGTGCAATGCGATACTTCTGGGTGCGAGCCACTTTGAGCGCGAAGCTCATGCCCGCTACACCGCCACCGATGATAAGAAAATCATACTTTTTCATAACTACTCTTGGTTAGCTATTTTTAGTAAATATGCTTTGGCAGCCTCGTACTCGTTGGGAATAATGCCGTCGAGTATGGCGTGTTTGATTGCATTTTTGAGTTCGCCTACACGGGCGCAAGGTTCGAGATTAAGCAGTTGCATGATCTCTTCGCCACGCACAGGCGGTTGGAAATTGCGGATACGGTCTTTCTCCTCCAGTTCGATCATCTTCTGCCGTACCAGTTCGTAATTCTTATGGAAGCGACGCACTTTCTCTTCGTTCTTTGAAGTGATGTCGGCATCGCAAAGCAACATCAAGTCATCGATATCATCGCCCGCCTCAAATAGCAGACGGCGAACAGCAGAATCGGTAACTGTATCTTCAATAAGGTTGATAGGGCGCATGTGCAGGTCCACCATCTTGATGACATACTGCATCTTCTCGTTCTGCGGCATCTTCATGGTCTTGAAGATACGGGGAATCATCTTGGCGCCGAGGTAATTATGGTTGCGGAATGTCCATCCTGCATGTTCGTCCCAAGCTTTGGATTTCGGTTTGCCGATGTCGTGCAAGAGAGCTGCCCAACGAAGCCAGAGGTTGTCGGACTTTTGTGCGAGGTTATCCAGCACTTGTAGGGTATGGAAGAACACATCTTTGTGTCCTTTGCCATCTTTGGTCTCTACACCTTTGAGTGCGGATAGTTCGGGGAAAATAAGCGGAAGAAGTCCGGTTTTATCGAGCAAGATCCATCCTACAGAAGGTTTGCGCGAAAGCATGATCTTGTTGAGTTCCTCTACGATACGCTCTTTGGTGATGATCTTGATGCGTTCGGCATTTCGCTCGATGGATTCGAAGGTTTCTCTATCTAAGTAGAAACCGAGTTGGGTAGCAAAACGAATAGCACGCATCATACGGAGAGGATCATCCGAATAGGTGATATCGGGATCAAGTGGCGTGCGGATAGTGCACTCGTTCATGTCGGCTATACCGCCGAAAGGATCTAGCAATTCGCCATAGCGGTCTTGGTTGAGGCAGACAGCCATAGCGTTGATGGTAAAATCGCGACGATTCTGATCGTCCTCGAGTGTACCATCCTCCACAATAGGGTTGCGCGAGTCACGCTGATAACTCTCGCGGCGTGCACCTACAAACTCTAATTCGATATTCCCACGCTTGACTTGAGCAGTACCATAGGTCTTGAAGACGCTGAGATGCGCTTTCTTGCCCAAGCGTTTAGCCACCGCCTGAGCCAAATCGATACCACTACCCACTACTACCACATCAATGTCGGTACTGTCGCGATGCAAGAAAATATCGCGCACATATCCGCCAATGACATAGCACTCCAAACCGAGTTTGTCGGCTTCCTCACCTACAAGGTGAAGGATAGGGAGATCTATTTTGGGATGAGAAGCAAGCATGAGAGTTCTAAAGTTTCACGCAGCAAAGCTGCTGTTTCAAAGTTTCAAGAGTTCTAAAGGTGGATTTTAGCAGAAAAAGTTTCAAGGGTTCCAGTATTGAATAATTGAAACCTTTGAAACTTTTTATCTTGAATTTTCGTTTTACCGATTAGCGAACGCGCTCGCAGTAGCTACCATCGCGAGTATCAACGCGGATAGTCTCGCCCTCGTTGCAGAAGAGAGGAACACGGATCTCAGCACCAGTCTCGAGAGTAGCTGGTTTGAGGGTGTTAGTAGCAGTATCGCCCTTGAGACCTGGCTCGGTGTAAGAGATTACGAGCTCAACCTTGGTTGGCAACTCAGCGTAAAGGATAGTGTCGGTAGAAGCATCAGATACTACGTCGCAAATAAAACCCTCTTTGAGGAAGTCAACACCTGTGATGAGGTCGTGACCGATAGGCACTTGCTCAAAAGTCTCTTGGTTCATGAAGATATAATCCTCACCCTCTTTGTAGAGGTATTGATATGGACGGCGCTCTACGCGTACATCCTCAAGTTTCTCACCGATGTTAAAACGGCGCTCCAAAACGCGACCATCTACTACATCTTTGAACTTAACACGCATAATGGTGTTACCCTTTCCTGGCTTAACGTGCAGGAAGTCGATTACGAAATACAAACGGCCATCCATGCGGATGCAAACACCGTTCTTAACGTCTTGTGAATTGATCATAATTATAACTAGTTAAAATGTTTCAAAGTTTCAATGTTTCAGGATTTGAAAGATGGCACTACGTGCCAATCTCAAATCGGGTGCAAAGGTACAATATTTTTTTGGAATACGCAAGAAAAATGCGCACAAAGGCACATTTTTCTTAACAGCACGCCCGACGGGCTATAACTTATGTAGAATACTACTTCTTGCTCTTGAACTTGCGCTTAGCCGCACTAGTAGGTTCGCTCTTAGCGATGATCTCTTGGCACGCATCGGCAGTCAAAGTAGCCACCTCTACCCCACGTGGGAGTTTGTAGTTGCCCTGTGGCGTCTTGATATACGCACCATAGCGACCATTGAGCACTTGGATATCGCCAAAGACATGGATAGGTTCCTCTTGTTGTTGTTTTTGCTCCAACAACTGGATGGCTTGGTCTAGGGTCACGCTATATGGGTCCGTATTCTTAGGAAGACTAGTAAAACTGCCATTGTAACGGATATATGGTCCGTATTTACCTTCGCCTATCACTACCTCCTGACCTTGGTATTCGCCTAGTGTAAGAGGAAGCGCATTTTGGAAGAGTGAAAGCGCCTGCTCAAGGGTTATTGTAAAGAGACTCATACCTTTAGGCATAGAGACAAAGCGTGGTTTCTCGGTATCGCTATTGCCCAATTGAACACATGGACCATTCTTGCTGATACGTGCAAACACAGGTTCACCTGTAGCAGGATCCACACCCAACTCACGCGCAGCCATCTTGCCCGAAGGCACTTGCTGAATCAGTGGATGGAAAGTGTGGTAGAAGTTATCCACGGTCTTTACCCATTCTGCCTCACCCGCAGCAATCGCATCAAAATTCTCCTCCTCACGAGCTGTGAAATCATAACTCAAGATAGCAGGGAACTGCTCTACTAAGAAGTCGTTGGTAATACGACCGAGATCAGTTGGGAGCAATCGACCTGTCTCAGCACCCACATTCTCCGTCTTGGTTTTGTCTGTGATTTTGCCTTGCTTAAGGGTCAGTATATTGTATTCGCGAGTTGTACCCTCCACATTGCCACGCTCCACATATCCACGAGACTGAATCGTCTCAATCACAGTAGCATAGGTAGATGGACGACCGATACCAAGGTCTTTCATTTTCTCTACCAACGAACCCTCATCGTATCGCATAGGGGCTTTGGTAAAAGACTCTTGTGCGGTCGCTACAGACAGAGCGCAAGCGCCTGTTGAGAGTTGAGAGTTGAGAGTAGAAAGTTGAGCAGATAACTCATCGTCCGAACTTTGGGTATAGACACGCATAAAACCATCAAAAGTGATGACTGAGTAGTTGGCTACCCACAAGTAAGGAGAGCCACTCATCGCCACCTCCACACGAGTAGTATCGGTCAGAGCATCAGCCATTTGTGATGCAATAGCGCGTTTGCGTATCAAGTCATACAAACGACGTTCATCGTTATTAGCACCAGCAGATGCCACATTCATATAGGTAGGACGAATAGCCTCGTGTGCCTCTTGTGCACCCTTAGCGGTCGTTCTGTATTGGCGTGCTTTGTGATACTTATCACCAAACTCATTGATAATCTCTGATTTAGCTGTATTGATCGCCAGCGAACTGAGGTTGACTGAGTCGGTACGCATGTAGGTGATATGTCCTGCCTCGTAAAGCGATTGCGCTAGACGCATGGTCTTAGACACAGAGAAATGCAATTTGCGTACAGCCTCTTGTTGCAAAGAGGATGTAGTAAACGGAGGAGCAGGCGAACGATGACCTGGTTTATGTGTGACAGACGAAATGCTAAACTCCTGATTTTGGCATTGTTGCAAGAACGCCAATGCTTCTTCTTTGGTCGCAAAGCGGTGGTTTAGTTCGGTCTTAAACAAGACATCCTCTCCCGTAGCACTCTTGCCTACAAACTCAGCAGTCAAACGATAAGAAGACGAAGAGACAAACTTCTCAATCTCGCGCTCACGCTCTACTACCAATCGCACGACTACCGACTGAACACGACCTGCGCTCAAGCCAGTTGTCACCTTCTTCCAAAGCACAGGAGAAAGTTCGAATCCCACAATACGGTCCATCACGCGACGAGCTTGTTGCGCATTGACTAGATTGTAATCTATATCACGAGGATTTTGGATTGCCTCTTGAATAGCCGTCTTGGTAATCTCGTGAAAAACAATACGATGCGTCTTCTCAGGTTGCAACTCAAGCACTTGTTGCAAGTGCCATGCAATAGCCTCTCCCTCACGATCCTCATCACTTGCGAGCCAAACCTTATCGGCTTTCTTGGCTTCTGTGGCAAGCGATTGAACGAGATGCTCTTTTTGTTTATCAATCACATAATTAGGGGCATAGCCTTTTGGGAAGTCTATACCCATACTATTTTTGCCGATGGCTTCTATGTCACGAATATGTCCTTGTGAAGACAACACACGAAAGTCCTTGCCTAAAAATTTCTCAATGGTTTTAGCTTTGGCAGGGGACTCAACTATTACTAAATTCTTACTCATCTGACATTATAACTAAGACATTAAAGTCATGAGAGACTTCAAGGTCGTTTGAGACTATATATATAAGGTGTAAATCGCCTCGTTTGGGCGAAAACGGCGGCAAAGGTACTATATTTTTTTGAATGCTGCAAATTTATTTTTCCGTTTTTTTTGCTTACTTAAATAAGTAAAGTTTTTTATTTTTATACTACCACTTGCATAATTCATTTTATTTTTGTACCTTTGCAGCGGATAAAAATTTTATACTATGACTACATTTCTAATATTAACCATTATCCTTGTTATTTTCGGCGTTGGATTGCTATTAGCAGAGATGTTTCTCTTGCCTGGTTTTGGCGTGGCAGGCATCTTTGGTTTACTGAGTTTGGCAGGTGCTGTGATCATTGCTTACCTCAAACTCACCGCACTATGGGCATGGGCAGGTCATGTCACTTTGGCAGCATGCGTAGTACTCTGCGCGATTGCTGTTTGGGTATTTGTCAAGAGCAAAGCCATGGACAAGATGGCACTTGACACCAAGATTGAAGGCGGCGTAGATATGCCTGCACCTGGTAAACGCATGGAAGAGTTACAAAAATAAACTCATCTCTAAACACTAAACTCTAAACATTAAAAACTAAATATTATGGAATTTGGAATTTTTGAAACTGTGATTATGGCGATTATTGCCATTCTCGTGATTATTTTCTTCTATTATGTACCTTTCATGCTATGGATCAACGCCGTAGTAAGTGGTGTACATGTATCATTGATTCAACTTTTCTTGATGCGTATCCGTAAGGTACCACCCACACGCATTGTTAACTGCCTCATCGAGGCACATAAAGCCGGACTCACCGATGTGAAGCGCGATGGACTAGAGGCTCACTTCTTAGCTGGTGGACACATAGAACGCGTGGTGCATGCCCTCGTAAGTGCTAGCAAAGCAAATATGCAACTCACATTCCAAATGGCTACTGCTATTGATCTTGCAGGTCGTGATGTGTTTGAGGCTGTGCAAATGTCCGTTAACCCTCGCGTGATTGATACTCCTCCTGTGACTGCTGTGGCTAAGGACGGTATTCAGCTCATCGCTAAGGCTCGTGTGACTGTTCGTGCGAACATCAAACAACTTGTCGGTGGTGCAGGTGAGGATACGATCTTAGCTCGTGTAGGCGAGGGTATCGTTAGTTCTATCGGTTCTTCAGACAGCCACAAGATGGTACTCGAAAACCCTGATAGCATCTCTAAGCTTGTACTCTCTAAGGGTCTTGATGCAGGCACTGCATTTGAGATTCTCAGTATTGATATTGCCGATATCGACGTAGGTAAGTACATTGGTGCGCAACTCCAAATGTACCAAGCTGAGGCGGATAAGAATATCGCTCAAGCTAAGGCAGAGGAGCGCCGTGCAATGGCTATTGCTACCGAGCAAGAGATGAAAGCCAAAGCACAAGAAGCCAAAGCTAAGGTTATTGAGGCAGAAGCACTTGTACCACAAGCTATGGCTGAAGCATTCCGCAATGGTAACCTCGGCATTATGGATTACTACCGCATGCAAAAGATCCAAGCGGACACCACCATGCGCGAGGCAATCGGCAAACCAGCTGGCGAGCCAACTAAGAAGAAATGAAAGTAGCGCTGCTACAATATCCCATAGCGTGGGCGGATAAGGCAACTAACCTTCGCCTGACAGAAGAGCGTATTGCGGCATTGGCTGGTCAAGCCGATGTCGCAGTACTACCAGAGATGTTTGCCACAGGTTTCTGTACCAATCATCCTGAACTGGCAGAAACGATGGACGGGGAGATCATGACAACCCTCCAACGCTTGGCAGACCAATACGAGATTGCAATCGTAGGATCGTTTATCTGCATTGGCAGTCATCGCAAAGGTCTGGCGCGAATACTGCCACCGAAACTAGTCAACCGCGGTTTTATGGTAGTGCCACATGGCGAGGTGCAGATACAAGACAAACGCCACTTGTATGCCCATGGAGGCGAGGATAAGTTCTTTGAGCAAGCTAGTGAGCGCAACACCTTTGAATATAAAGGTGTCAAGATTCAATTGCTCGTATGCTACGACTTGCGTTTCCCTGCTTGGGCACGCAATCAAAGCGGTTATGACTATGACATTCTTCTCGTGGTAGCCAATTGGCCCGACATCCGCATACAATATTGGGATACGCTCATTGCTGCACGAGCTACTGAAAATCAATGTTATATCGCTGCTGTCAATTGCGTAGGCGAGGACGGTATGGGACTGCACTACAACGGTCACTCTGTGGCATACAACACCCGATTGGAGGATATGGCAGGTTTTGCTGATAACGAAGAAGGTACACGCATTGTGGAGTTTGATATAGATGCCCTTCATCACTTCCGCGAAGTATTGCCACTATGGAAGGATACTGATAAGTTTGAAATTAATGGAATATAGTTGGAACATACGACGATTGACTGCACAGGAAGAGGCCCTTCAACAGCAGTTGCAACGCGAACTGAATATCAGTTCCGCTGCTGCTCGTATGTTGGTCGTTCGTGATATTCAATCAGCCGATGAGGCACGTCAGTTTATTCGTCCATCACTGGACAAACTGCACGATCCATTCCTTATGAAGGATATGGACAAAGCCGTTGAGCGTTTGCACCAAGCTCTCACTCAAAATGAGAATATCCTTATTTACGGTGACTATGATGTAGATGGCACCACTGCCGTAGCAGTGATGTACCGTTTCCTATCGCCTCTTACCTCTCGCCTAGACTACTACATCCCTGATCGTTATAACGAAGGGTATGGTGTATCTACGCAAGGTATTGACTACGCAGCAGAGCAAGGTTGTAGTCTGATTATCACCCTTGACTGTGGCATCAAGGCAGTAGAGAAAGTGGCATATGCCAAGAGCAAGGGGATTGATGTGATTGTCTGTGACCACCATACACCTGGCGATGAACTCCCCGCAGCCGTGGCCGTACTCAATATGAAACGCGATGACTGCCCATACCCATACAAAGACTTATCGGGTTGCGGCGTTGGTTTCAAACTCGCGCAGGCATATACCCAACAATACGGATTGCCATTTGACAATCTCGTGCCACTATTGCAACTACTAGCGATGTCCATCGCTTCGGATATAGTACCTATCACCGGCGAAAACCGCATCCTTGCGCACTACGGAATCAAACAAATCAACCAAGCACCTTTTGCTGGTATATCCGCAGTTGTAGATATTGCGGGCATAGAAGCTAAGAAACTGACCATCAACGAACTAGTATATAAACTAGGTCCTCGCATCAATGCTTGTGGACGCATGAAATCTGGTCGTGCAGCGGTAGAGCTACTGCTCACAAATGATACTACTTTCGCTCGTCAGCAAGCCGAAGAGGTTAACCAACACAATGAGGAACGCCGCGACTGTGACACCGAGACCACCAAAGAGGCATTGACAATGTTAGAAGCGGATGCTACTTACGCTCAACGCCGTTCAACCGTGGTCTATGCCCCACATTGGCACAAAGGTGTAGTAGGTATTGTGGCATCCCGATTGACAGAGACATACTACCGCCCAACTATCGTGCTCACCGCAGGCGAAGACGGCATCATCTCAGGATCGGCTCGTTCGGTGGGAGGTTTTGATATTTACGCTGCCATTGACTCATGTCTAGATCTTCTGACCAACTTCGGCGGACACAAATATGCCGCAGGATTGAGTATGCACATTGACAACTTACCTGAGTTCCGCGAGCGCTTTGAGCACTATGTAGCGACTCATATCCGAGAGGATCAGTTGCAACCTACTCTACTCGTAGAAGCAGAACTAGAATTGGCAGATATAACACCTGCTTTCTACAATGTGATTCGTTACCTCGAACCATTTGGTCCAGGTAACCCACGCCCATTATTTGTTTCGCGCAATCTCATCAACCACCGCGACACACGCGTGGTAGGTAAGACAGGCGAACACCTTCGCCTAGATGTTACCGACCGTGCATATGCTATCACGGGTATTGCTTTCGGACGAGCAGAGATGGCCAAACACATCCAAAACGGCAACCCTGTGGATATTTGCTACGAATTAGACGAAAATACATTTAACAATAGAACTACCATCCAAATGATGGTACAAGACATTAAGCCATGTTCAACGAATTAGATACAAAGGGCCCTAAGTTCCGTAAGGGCAGCATAGAAGTTGTTTGCGGAAGTATGTTCTCGGGTAAGACCGAAGAACTCATCCGTCGTATGAAACGCGCACAGTTTGCCAAACTCAAAGTAGAGATTTTCAAACCCGCTATTGACGTGCGCTATAGTGAAGCAGAAGTGGTGAGTCACGACCGCAATGCTATCCAATCTACTCCAGTGGACAGCAGCCAAAACATCCTCCTTATGGCAAACGATGTGGATGTAGTTGGTATTGATGAGGCACAATTCTTTGATATGGGTATTGTGGAGGTAGCTAACGAGTTGGCTCGCCGTGGTATTCGTGTGATCTGTGCTGGTTTGGATATGGACTTCAAGGGTGTACCATTTGGTCCTATGCCAGCCTTGATGGCTATTGCAGATGATGTGTATAAGACCCACGCTATCTGCGTACATTGTGGCGACTTGGCGTATGTCAGCCACCGTACCGTTAGCAGCGATAAGCGTGTCCTCCTAGGCGAGACAGAGAGTTATGAACCTCTCTGCCGTGCATGCTACGAGAAAGCCCTCGAAGCAGAGAAAGCTAACAACTAATCACAGCATAGGATAAGCAAGTTATAAGTAATAAGTATAGAATAAGCGAGGGGACCCCCTCGCTTATTTTTTTATAGTACACTCAACCATGAAGTAAGGGTGGTTAAGATGGTTTCTAAATGGAGAAAAGTCAAATATCCTACGGCTATAGATCCACTTCCGCCAATAATCAGCCAACGAGCAACATCCATACGCATTGCCAGCCGCTCCATTAGATTGTAACGACGCAAACTCTTCTGCAACTCACCTTCTGGTGCAGGTAACAAATCAATCTGACGAATCGTATCCGCCATAAAAGCCTCACTTCGGGTGGGTTGAGGCGCATGCGTTTGGAGATGCTTTCTGATTTCTCTATTTGTATTCATAGGATAAAATTTTCTTTAGTCGTTTTCTTGCACGGAAGAGTATTACAGCGATATTGCCCTCTGATATATCGGTTATACGAGTGATCTCTCGAATGCTTTTTTCTTCCAAATAATAGAGTATCACTACTACTTTCTCTTGCTTGGGGAGCAGGTCAATTGCACGATATAGTGGCTCGTATTGGAATTGACTATCTGTTTGCTCACTTGCGGTTTGTGTATCGACTTCCTCATAGCTATCCACCGCTACGCGATGGGTATTCCAATAGCGATTTTGTTCGTTAAGGTATTCGTTATAGGCAATACGGAATATCCATGTTTGTAGTTTGGCATTTTCCTCAAATGAAGCACAATGCAAATAGGCTTTTAAGATTGCCTCTTGCGCTAAGTCATTCGCTAGTTCATCATCACCATGTGTCAGCACAAGCAGGAATCGCCGAAGGGATTCCTGCAAGCCGCCTATGGCGGATATAAACTGCTGTTTGGTCATAGATGATGAAAAACAAGTGATTTAGAAAATATTGTATGACAGAAAAAGGCAGTTTATTCGTTTTCGTTGAGTTTTTTCTCCTCTGCTTCGATTTCCTTCTTAAGATAATTCTTTGAGATAAAGAACATTATCAAGAAAGCGACACCTACAGTTAAGAGAAGGCCACCTGCTATAATAGGATGATTATTACAGATGCATACTCCGTAAATCAATAAGAACAGGCCAACCAAAGAACACAACGAGCCATACTCTAAATGTTTGAGAATAGACTTTTTAAGTGTTTTCTTCCTGCTATCAGATACGTTTAGAGCTTCAACCATTGCCTTGAAATCAAGATTGGCCGCTTCGCCCTTCTCAATCATCTGTGAGATAAGTTTAGATTGCTGTTCTACCTTATGACGGCGATTTTTGAGTAGCATAATTATACCTACTAATACAACAACGGGAACTGCGCCAAAAAGTAAAAAGATTCCTAAAATGCCTTCTAATGATACTGCTGACATAATACTAAAATTTAATTGTTTAACAAATCGTTTTTCTGTCGCTTCTTTGCGACTACACCCATTAGACAAATCGCAACGATAAAATATTACACAAAAGTACAACTTTTTTTTCAAATATGCAAAAATATTATTTTTTTCTCTTTAATCACAAGAGATCTATTATTTCTTAAAAATTGCTCACTTACTTGCGTACTTGCATTTTTTGTTGTACCTTTGCAGCTGAAATGACCAACCAATCACTCTACGATATTATTCTACCATTGGCTATTGCGGATGTTTACACCTATAACATCCCTGATACCCTATTGCCAATTGCCAATTGCCAATCGCCAATAACAGGGCGTCGCGTATTAGTGCCACTAGGCAAAAAGAGTGTCATTGGAATCATCTATCGTCGTCATGAGGGTGAACTAGCACCAAATATCAAGGTGCGAGATATCATACAAGTCATTGATGAGCAGCCTATTGTCACAAGCAAACAACTTCAACTTTGGGACTGGCTCGCACAATACTATATGTGCACCCTAGGAGAAGTGATGGCAGCCGCCCTACCCTCTGAAATCATAGACGACAACTACTCCGCAGCCACCACACAATTTATCCAACTCTCTCCTGCATACCTAGCAACAGAAGCACAAGAGCAATTGTTCAAAGACTTACAACGTGCCAAAAAGCAAGAGCAATTGGTGCGTGATTTCTTGCGTTTGGCGCAGAACTATCAAGTGGAACGACGCGTACTCCTAGAGCAAAGTGGAGTGAGTGGTGCTATCCTTAGAATATTGATTGACAAAGGTGTTTTCCTCGAAGAGCAACGCCCAATTTCTAGACTACAACAATACACTGGCGAAACACAATCGCCTCATACACTAGACCAACAACAGTCCCACGCACTAACGGCTATTCAACAAACATGGGAGAAGACACCCGTCACACTCCTGCACGGAGTAACCTCTAGCGGAAAGACCGAAGTTTATATTCATCTTATCGACCAAGTCCTCAAACAAGGTAAACAAGTGCTCTACCTTGTACCAGAGATTGCTCTCACCACCCAACTCACAGACCGCTTACGTGCCGTCTTTGGTGAGCAATTAGTAGTTTACCACTCAAGGTTTAGCAATGCGGAGAGAGTAGAAATTTACAATGAGGTTAAAGGTGAAAGGTTAGAGGTTAAAGGCAAGGTGATATTGGGCGCTCGCTCGGCTATCTTCTTACCATTTAGCGATTTAGGGTTAATTATTGTAGATGAGGAGCATGAGCCAAGTTACAAACAGCAAGATCCGGCACCTCGTTATCACGCACGTTCCGCAGCAATCATGATGGCACATTGGTACGGAGCAAAAGTGCTACTAGGTACAGCTACGCCATCCATAGAATCCTACTACAACGCCCTAACGGGCAAGTACGGTTTGGT
>JAZQSZ010000129.1:0-3469 GCA_045630365.1 Paludibacteraceae bacterium
TACCTTTGCAGGCTTTTAGAATTAGAACCTTTAAAACTTCTAAAACTTCTAAAACCCTTAAAACTTTTAATTACGAATGTTAACTAACGCTGAACAACAAGAAATCCTTCGTCGCAGAACTTTTGCGATTATCTCTCACCCAGATGCGGGTAAGACAACATTGACTGAGAAACTTCTTCTTTATGGAGGTGCTATCCACGTGGCAGGAGCGGTTAAATCCAACAAAATCCGCAAGACTGCTACCTCTGACTGGATGGAGATAGAGAAACAACGTGGTATCTCTGTCGCTACATCTGTGATGGGTTTTGACTATAATAACTATCACATCAATATCCTCGATACCCCTGGTCACCAGGACTTTGCGGAGGACACTTTCCGCACTTTGACTGCCGTGGATTCGGTGGTTATTGTCATTGACTCTGCCAAGGGTGTGGAGACACAAACCCGCCGTTTGATGCAGGTCTGCCGTATGCGCAAGACCCCTGTGATGGTGTTTGTCAATAAGATGGACCGTGAGGGTAAAGACCCATTTGATTTGATGGATGAGGTAGAGAGCGAACTCGGTATCCATGTACGCCCATTGTCTTGGCCTATCAATAGTGGCGAGCGTTTCAAGGGTGTGTATAATATTTTCCAATCTACCCTTGATCTCTATACTCCTAATAAGACGCAAGTCACTGAGTCTCTTCGTTTTGAGGATGTCACTGACCCACAGATTGCTCAACTTGTTGGCGAGCAAGATGCCCTCAAACTCCAAGAGGATCTGGAGATGATTGAGGGTGTGTATAATCCTTTCTCTCGCGAGGACTATTTGGCGGGTGATTTGGCTCCTGTGTTCTTTGGTTCAGCGTTGAACACTTTCGGTGTCAAGGAGCTCCTCGAGTGTTTTGTCCAGATTGCTCCTTCTCCTCGCCCTGTGGAGGCGCTAGAGCGTAAGGTTGAACCTATGGAGGATGGTTTCACAGCTTTCTGCTTCAAGATCCACGCCAATATGGACCCTAACCACCGTTCATGTATTGCTTTCTTCAAGATTTGTAGTGGTAAGTTCGTGCGCAATACCTATTATAAACACGTGCGCGAGAATCGTCAAATGCGTTTCTCTGCTCCTACCTGCTTCATGGCTCAACGCAAAGAGACGGTGGATGAGGCTTTTGCAGGCGATATAGTAGGTTTGCCAGATACAGGTAACTTCAAGATCGGTGATACCTTAACAGCGGGAGAGATGCTCCATTTCAAGGGCTTGCCTTCTTTCTCGCCTGAGATGTTCAAGTATATCGAGAATGCCGACCCAATGAAGCAAAAACAACTCGATAAGGGCGTTAGCCAATTGATGGACGAGGGTGTGGCTCAGCTCTTTATCAGTCAGTTCAATGGCCGCAAGATTGTTGGTACGGTTGGTCAATTGCAGTTTGAGGTTATCCAACACCGTTTGGAGCATGAGTACCAAGCTAAATGCCGTTGGGAACCTCTGCAGATGTTCAAAGCTTGTTGGATAGAGTCGGACGACGATGCTGAGTTGGAGATGTTCAAGAAACGCAAGGCTCAGTACATGGCCAAGGACAAAGAGGGACGCGATGTGTTTATGGCAGATAGTGGTTATGTGTTACAAATGGCACAAAGCGACTACAAGAACATCCGCTTCCACTTCACCAGTGAGTTCTAAGACAGCCCCAATGGTTAAGCAATAACTATCCATCCCTCGCTATATCTCATGATAGCGGGGGATTACATTTCGTACAAAAATCCGCCTATTTCGTACAAAACCCCGTTGGATATTTGCATATCTAATAAAAAAGCAGTACTTTTGCAATCGAAATGAACACCCATCTCATTATATCCACCTCCAACGAACTGCTGCGTGTAGCGGCAGCACATATTATATATATATCGTCGGATGGCAATTATAGTAACCTGCTTATGTCGGGTGGAGAGATTCGTATGGTGACCTTTCAATTGGGGCAACTGGAGGATATGATCAATAAGCAGTTGCCAGACATGAGCAGTATGTTTATTCGTATAGGTAGAAGTCTGATTATCAATATCAACCATATCTATCATATCAATGTGGCTCGTCAACAATTGCTTCTCAAGGATCGTGATAATACCTACACACTCTCCGCATCAAAGGAGGCCCTCAAATCGCTAAAAGAATTTATCGAAAAGAAATATGAAATCAAATAAGTATGACATACAAGATACCGAGATCCGTGTCTTAGGCGACTCCTCTCCCACACCCAATCGTAAGTGGGGTTGGATTATCCTCGCTCTTGTGCTGGCGGTTGGTGTCATGGCAAGCATTATCGTTTCCTCTCGTGGTAAATCACAAGAGGAAGATGGGGTTTTCGAAAGGTCTGTTCGCCAAGCGATTCCTCATCCTCTCAGAACTTGGATTCAATCCATGGATAGTATTACGGATATCTGTGTAATAACCAAAGACACTACGGTTAATGACATTCCTATGCGCCTCTATGTTCCGCTTAATATGACACCTCGTTTGGAGGTCGGATATACCTGCATAGATGATACTGCAAATAATATGCTTCTTTGGCAAGCGGCTGATGTTCGTGCTGATAATCAGAAGATTGTAGGTGCTTTTGTCTTGCGTGGCAAACCACTCAGTTGGGGATTGAGCAAGAAGGGTTATTGTGGTATTATTGGTGATCAGGTGACTATTGGTGTGGCGGACAACTCGCCACTCTTTGAGCAAGCTACTGAGGTGGGAGGATACTTCTTCCGTCAATATCCTCTGGTGTCCAATGGCATGTTGGTGGAGAACGAACTCAAGAGTCAATCTACCCGTCGTGGTTTGTGCGAATTAGAGGGTAGAGTAGTTGTGGTGGAGACTTTCACTCCAGAGTCTTTGCACGACTTTTCCCAAGCACTCGTTGATCTGGGTACAACCAATGCTATTTACCTTGTAGGTAGTTCGGCTATTGGCTGGCACCGCAACCAAGAAGGTGTGGGTGTCGCTTCAGGTCAATGGGAACCCCGTGTGTATAAAAATGTTAGTTTTATTGTTTGGTCCAAATAAGGACATTGTGACTGAGCGACAAACGAAAAGATACCAACAAAAATTCAAAATCCCAAGTACGAAATGGCGTGTGTGAACTGAATTCATACACGCCATTTTTCATTTCGTACAAAACTCAAAATTCTTAATTCATAATTCATAATTATTTACTACCTTTGCACAAGAATTAAGAATTCAAAATTCATAATTCAAAATTAACAACATCCCGTTGTCATTAAACCACCTAACCCAATTACAAACCAACTAAACTATTTACTCTATGAAACCAACTTCATTTCTTAAGTGGCTCAAGTCGCTATCCGTTAAATCTATTCTGCTTCTCTCTAGTGGATTAGTCGTTCTTATTGCAACTATTGTTGCACTCAGTGGTACTATTTCTTCGGCATCCAAACGTATGGAGAAGAAACTCTACGGCGAGGAGATCGGCAACAACCATCT
>JAZQSZ010000130.1:0-7357 GCA_045630365.1 Paludibacteraceae bacterium
AACGATGTTATGGAATGGGTGTACCGCGGACGTTGACTTGGACAACATCGACACTAGCGTTGATGTAGAAGCCAATGTAGCTACACCTATCGGCTCGATGACCGCCACTATTGATGATTTTGTAGGAGATGGCACATGGGGCATCTATATCGACACCCTAGAGCACGAAGGCGTAATTACCTTCCGCGACACATTTAGCATTGCACGCGACTTCCACAAATTGGATTTGAGCAAGTACATAAGCAGTACCAAGATCTCAATGAACGTATACGATAAGATGGAAGCAAAAGGAGTATTGGCAAACGGACAAATAACCGGCAACGGACAAACCATCGAATTAGAATTTCCGCTTACCCTGAAACTCAAAGGCATCAACGACGACAAAAATTATCAGCGTATAGACAGCGCAATGATCAAGAATGCCAAATTTGAAAGTAGTATTGGTAAAGCAGGCGGTTTACCACTCGAATGGGACTGGATAGACAAAGTCGTACTCCATATGGACGAGAAGAACTTCAACCGCGAAGGAGGCAACGACATCGTTGTGTACAGCAAAGGAGACGGATATGGTTACAGTAAACCTATCCCATCAAACATCGATGAGTTCACACTCAACTTGATGAAAGACAAACATCCTAGCAAACCAGAGTTGTATTACGGCAACGCGATCGACTCATGTAAGTTTATGATAAAAATGACCATGACTATCCCTCAAGAAGCAGGCGTGGTGACCGTACCTAAGGGTGCAGGATTTGAATATAGATTGCGAGTACAATTCATAGACTACTACGCCGTATGGGGTATGTTTGAGCCAAGCAAGGACATGCGAGGAGAAGGACTAGAGACTATCGCTACCTACTGGGAGCCATGGAACACCCTTCAAGACTTGCGTTTGCCATTTGCAGAGCCAAAAGTGGATATGCACGTGACCACTCAAGTAGCAGGTGCATTGGTGATGTATGGCGACTATCTATACACCAAGAACACACAAGGCGAAGAAGCATATGCCCTATTCAATGGCGAAAAAACACTAGAGAAGCACTTTACTCCAAGCGAGTATTTAACACTAGATAGTGAGATAGGAGCCACCACTACCAATATGTGTGTGACCTTTGACAAAGACCCAGCACGTGGTCAAATTGACAGACTATTTAGTATTCGTCCTGACATGATAGGATACAAATTCCATGTGGACTTTAACCGTCAAGCTACCCCACAAGTGCGTTTGACACCAAACACCTCTATCAAAGTAGATGCTGTATGCAACCTGCCTATGATATTCAACGAAGGTGTGTCACTAGGTTATACCGACTCCATCACCGATATCGACTTGAGCATGCTGGATCTAGACTCCCTATTGAGGGACGTGGATATGATTGACACATTGGAAAAAGCAAGTGCCAAATTGGTGATCAAATTTGAGAACTCTATTCCATTGCAGTTCAAAGGCGTGTTGACATGTCTGGATGAAAATGGCAACATCATTATTGATCCTAAGACCAACGAGCCACTGATCATCACCGAGAACGACACCATCATGATTGCTGCACCTGAATTCAAGAAAGAGGGTCACGAGTGGAGCGCTACTTCACAAGAGAGTGTAGAGGTAGTGGAAGTAGATCGCGACGATCTAGAGACATTGCGCCAAATCAAAACCATTGCATTCCACGTATGGATGGACGATGAGTCTCTCAAGCAAGCTTACGAGGATGGTTTGAATAACATAAAACTGATGGACGACAACTACCTCAAGGTGAAAATAGCAGTAGGTGCGAGCGTAGAAGGCGTATTGAATTTGGAATTTTGATTTAAAAATTAGGAAAGATTATGAAAACAACTTTGCGTAATATATTTGTAGGAATTCTCCTAGCGTGCACCTCTGTGGTAAGTGCACAACAAGTGAACACCTTGTATTTCCTAGAGAATGCACCCATGCGTCACACGATCAACCCTGCGTTTCAACCTGTGAGCAAGTTCTACCTGACCCTCCCTGTGGTAGGTTATACAAGTTTGTGGGCAGGCACCAATGGTTGGTCGATGTCTGACTTCGTATTCAAAGGCCCAGAAGGCAACACCATCACTCCATGGCATCCAGATGCTCACACTACGGATTGGTTGGCTAACAAGCCAAAGACTTTTGCCTTTGACATGGATCTGCACACCAATATCTTGGGATTTGGTTTTAGAATCATGGAAAATAGTTATTTGCACATCAATGTGTCAGAGCGCATTAGTGCAGGTGTGAATTTCTCCAGTTCTATCTTTGGTCTCAACACCATCAGCGATGGCGTTATACTAGACTCCGTGTCACTAGGTTTGAACGCGTTGGCATATACCGAATTTGCACTAGGTTTCTCACACAATATCACACGTCAGTGGAGTGTCGGTGGTAAGATCAAAGTGCTAGTGGGTCATGCAGATGCTCGCGTAAACATTGACAACATGGCTTTCAACACCTCGCTAGACTCATTGCATATGACAGGCAATGGTACAGCGCATTTGGCTGCTCCGTTGAATTGGAGATCACTACCTACCGATCCTCAAGAATTGGCAGATTATGACGTGAATGAGTTATTCAGCAACTACGAAGGCGACATCATGAAACAAATCGGCGAGGGCTTCAAACCTGCGGGTATGGGTGTAACATTTGATTTGGGTGTAACCTACAAACCAATCAAGAACTTACAAATCAGCGCTGCTGTGACAGATTTAGGTTTTATACGTTGGCACCGCTATGCTAGCGCAGCAGTAGATGTAGATGCTACCTTTAAGGGTATCGACTTGGATTATAGCGACTACGGAAGCGTAGATCATTTTGATGACGATTTGCTCGTGGACGATGTAATGAACGAGTTGGAAGGATATATCGATGAAGTAAAAGTGGATTCTATATCCAAGGGATTCCCATACATAAACATGCTAACCGCTAACTTGAACGTAGGAATCGATGCTAATTTTTGGGACAATCGCGTGGGCGTAGGCGTGTACTCGCGCACACGTTTCTATAATTCATACATAACAGAAGAGGTAACCTTTGGTGCAGCATTGCGTCCAGTCAACTGGTTTAACCTGGCAGCATCCTATTCGTTCATCAATGGTCACTGGAGCAACATCGGTGCTGCCATGTCTATTGCTCCATACGATGGTCTGATGCTGACTGTGGCTACAGACTATATCCCAACTAGTTATGCAAAAGCCTCTATGGATGGAACCAACGTAGCTCTCCCATACAAGACCTCGGGTGTCAATGTGATGGTAGGATTGGCTATCGTGGCAGGAACCAACAAGAGAAACAAAGATAAAGATAAAGACGGTGTATGGGATAAACTAGACGTATGTCCTGAGACTCCTCTCAATGTGCTCGTGACCGAACTAGGTTGTCCTGTGGATAGCGATGGTGACGGTGTAGCGGATTACCAAGATGAGTGTCCTCTCACTCCATCTGCCGCATATGGATTTATCGACTCAGTAGGTTGTCCTATCGACACGGATGGCGACGGTGTGCCAGATTATCGTGACGAGTGTCCTGATACACCAGAAGAGGCATATGGTTATCTCGCCGTAACAGGTTGTCCTTTGGATAGCGATGGTGATGGTGTATACGACTATATCGATAAATGTCCTGGAACTCCTGCCGCAGCATATGGTATGGTGGATACATTGGGTTGCCCAATTGATAGCGACGGCGATGGCGTATATGACTACCTAGACCTCTGCCCAGACACTCCAGAAGAGGCACGCGGTATGGTAGACCAAAACGGTTGTCCTATAGATACAGATAAGGACGGCGTATATGACTATATGGACAAATGTCCTGACACTCCAGCTGAGGCTCGCAACTTCGTAGACTCTGTGGGTTGTTTCCTCGACACCGATGGTGACGGTGTATATGACTACGAAGACCAATGTCCTACTATCGCTGGTGTGAAAGAGAACCTAGGTTGTCCAGAGATTAAACGCGAGATTCGCAACTTGCTCAAGAAAGCGATGTCTGGTATCCAATTTGAGAACGCTAAGGCAACCATCAAGCCTAACTCATACCAAATCTTGAATGATATTGCTAAGATCTTTATTGAGAATCCAACATACATGGTTGAGGTACAAGGTCACACCGACAATGTAGGTCAGTACGACTATAATATCGATCTATCTGAGCGTCGTGCTCAAGCTGTTCGCACATATTTGATCAACCACGGTGTACCAGCTGAGCGCTTGACCGCACACGGATATGGTCCAGACCGTCCAATCGACGACAACAAGACCAAGGCAGGTAGAGCAAAGAACCGTCGCGTAGAGTTCAATATTACCTTTGAAGAGGTGACCTATGAAACCGTATACGATCGCGTACAGAATAATAAGTAATAATAAAAAATAACATTAAAACATAAGTAATTTTATAATATGGGAAGAGCGTTTGAATATCGCAAAGCGACCAAAATGAAAAGATGGGGTCACATGGCCCGTGTGTTTACGAAATTAGGAAAAGAGATCACCATGGCAGCTCGCGATGGTGGTCCAGATCCAGATAGCAACCCTCGTCTCCGTACATTGATGCAACAATGTAAAAAGGAGAACATGCCAAAGGACAATATCGAGCGTGCTATCAAGAAAGCTACCGATAAATCATCAGAGGGATATAAGGAGATTTGCTACGAAGGATATGGTCCTCACGGTGTAGCAATCTTCGTGGAAACCGCTACTGATAACAACATGCGTACTGTGGCTAACATCCGCTCCTACTTCACCAAGCATGGTGGTAGCCTTGGCACACAAGGTTGCTTGCAATTCTTGTTTGACCGTAAGGCATGCTTTACCGTAGCAGCGAAAGATGGTATTGATTTGGACGAACTCGAGTTGGAGTTGATCGACTTCGGCGTAGAGGAACTCGGTCATGATGAGGAAGAAGGCACTATCGTTATCTACGGTGACTTCAACCAATACTCACAAATGCAAAAATACTTGGAGGATAACGGATTTGAGATCCAATCATGCGAGTTCGTTCGTATCCCTAACGACACCAAGACTCTCTCTGACGAAGAGATGGAGTCTGTACAAAAACTCATCGACCGCATTGAGGAAGACGAGGACGTACAAAACGTGTTTACTAATTTGGGATAATAGTTATAGGCGCCCTGCGGGTTATGGGCGAAAGACTAGATTATGAATATCAATGAATTTGATAAAGCTGGTGTAGAAGTAGTCAAGGGACATTTTCCCTTGACTGCTCTACAAATAGAGCAATTTACGAAGTTAGGCGAACTCTATCGCGATTGGAATTCGAAGATCAATGTGATCTCTCGCAAGGATATCGACAACCTATTTCCTCATCACATCATTCACTCTTTAGCGATTGCTAAAGTACTGAACTTCCAACCTGGCACTACCCTACTAGACGTAGGTACGGGTGGAGGTTTTCCGGGTATTCCGTTGGCTATACTTTTTCCCGAATGTCAATTCACATTGATTGATAGCATCGGCAAAAAAGTACGCGTAGCAAGCGAGGTGGCAAAGGCAATCGGATTGACCAATGTTCGTTGTATCCAAGAACGCGCAGAAGAGGAGAAAGGACTATTTGATTTTGTCATCTCTCGCGCGGTTATGCCTATGCCAGACTTGGTAAAGTTAGTGCGTAAGAATGTGAGCAAAAAGCATCAAAATGCTATGCCAAACGGATTGATGGTGCTCAAAGGAGGAAAACTAGAAGGAGAACTCCACGAATTCAAAAAATACGTAGAACAAACACCTATCGCAGACTTCTTCAAAGACGAATGGTACAAAGAGAAGTATGTGATATATTTGCCGTTGTAGGCGAGAGGTTAGAGGTTAAAAGCGAAAGGTTAAAGGCGATGAATATAGAAACATTCTATTTTAATCCTTATAGGGAGTGTACCTATTTGTTGATCAATGACCAACAGCTGGCGGTCATCATTGATGCGGGCATGTACGAGACACGCGAGCAACAGCGTTTTGCACAGTATATCCAATCCCATCAACTGACACCCATTGCGCTACTGATTACCCATGCGCATCCAGACCATGTCTGCGGACAAGAGTATATCGAAAAGACATATGGCCTGAACGCCATTATCCGACCAGCAGAAGGCAAACTGCCAATAGAGGGTTTTGATATTCAAGTTATCAGCACCCCAGGACACAAAGAGGATTGTGTATGCTACTACCTACCCAACGAGAATATCATCTTTACGGGTGATACCCTCTTCCAAGAATCCATAGGTCGTACCGACTTGCCAGGTGGCGATATGCACGAGTTGATCCTATCGCTGCGCAAACTCATCGTTCTTCCCGAAGAAACCAAAGTATATCCTGGACATGGTTACCCTACTACCATCGCCCACGAACGACAGTATAATCCGTATTTTTAATTTTGAATTAAGAATTAAGAATTTTGAATTAGGAATGCAATATTCTGTAGTACATCTGAAATATTCTTTTGCTCAGGAATGGGAACAGGACTTGCTTGAGCAAGCGCTTTGTGATGTAGGTTTCGAAGTTTTTGACGGAGAAAACGCCTATATACAGACTTCCATCCTAGAAGACAACCAAGAAGCCATTGAGACCTTGATTGCGGACACTGAGGGCGTTGAGTTAGTGAGCATTGAACTATGCGAAGACATCAACTGGAATGCACAGTGGGAAGCAGAACACGAGGCGATAGAATTGCCTCTCGGTGTGCGTATCACTCCACATTGCGCTTTCGGAGCAGGTCATCACGAGACAACGGGCATGATGATTGCAGCCCTGCTACAGGCTAAAGAACAGGATTGGTTTGCCCCTAATCGTACTATACTAGATATGGGTTGTGGTACAGGTATCTTGGGCATTATGGCTAAAAAATGCGGTGCGGGAAAAGTGGTAGCCGTGGATATTGATGACAAGAGTGTAAATAGTACACTAGAAAATGCCCAAGCCAATGATGTTGAGTTGGATGTGCGTTTGGGCTGTACACCACCCGATGGCGAATACGATATGATACTCGCTAACATCCACCGCAATATCTTGATAGAACATATGCCTGCCTACGCAAAGAACCTCAAAGAAGGCGGAGAATTGTGGTTGAGTGGTTTTTACAAAGAGGATATAGCCTATTTGACCCAAGCAGCGGAACAAGTAGGATTGAGACATACAGAAACGAAGTGCCATAACGAATGGCAATGGTTAAGAATAAAGAAATGAACACTATTTGCGCCATATCAACACCATACGGAAGCGGTGGAATAGCTGTTATACGTGTGAGCGGAGAGTCTGCAATCTCAATTGTAGATAGTCTTTTTCATGGTCGCAAGTCACTGAAAGAAGCGGCGGCATATACTGTCCATTATGGGGAGGTAAGGCGAGA
>JAZQSZ010000131.1:0-4120 GCA_045630365.1 Paludibacteraceae bacterium
TAAGATGCTATACTTCCTAGAAAACCACGATGAGCAACGTATTGCTAGTGGATTCTTCTGCGGACGTGGTATGTGCGCCGAACCTGCGATGATAGTGGCTGCTACCCTCGGAACAAACCCTGTGATGGTGTACGCTGGACAAGAGCTGGGCGAGAAGGGTATGGATGCCGAAGGCTTTTCTGGTATTGATGGTCGTACTACTATCTTTGACTATTGGGGAGTGAAGTCCCTCCAAGCGTGGGCTAACCATGGTAAGTTTGATGGCGCAGGTTTAGACGAAGAGCAACAGACTTTGCGTGCCTTCTACCGCCAATTGTTGCGTGTTGCTCGCTCAGAGAAAGCTATCACCCAAGGTGATATGTACGACTTGACCTATGCACAGGGCGAAGGATTTAATAAGCACGAGCAGTATGCCTATATTCGTAAATACAAGAAGCATACCCTCCTCGTGGTGCTCAACTTCGATGACCGCCAAGTAGATACACAAGTGCGTATTCCTCAAGATGCATTCGAGTATCTCAAACTAGAGGAAGAGTCATTGGCAAAGGCAGAAGATCTACTCACTGGTACTGAATATACTTTCCCACTTCATCCGCATACCCCAATATGCCTCACTATTCCTGCGTGGAAAGGTGTGATCTTGAAGATAAAATGATAACCCTGAACTTCTGACCCTCTGAACGTCTGAACACATGAAAGCATTGGCAGAGAAAATAAAACCTTGTTTACAACTCCTTCGCGTAGGCAATCTTGCCTTCTTGGCAGCCTTGCTCTATGTGATGGAGAAATGGGTGGCAGTACCCCTATTGCACCTTGAGCAATTCCCAGAGCAAATGCCTTGGTGGGTGCTTCTATTGCTTATCCTAAGCACGATTTGCATTGCTGCGGGTGGTTATGTCATTAACGACTATTTTGATGTCAAGATCGACCGCATCAACCGCCCAGATGATATGGTGGTTACACGAGTTATTTCTCGTGAAGCGGCTATGCGATGGTTCCAAGTGCTAACTACTCTCGGCATCGTGGCTGGATTGGCAGTGGCATGGTGGGCAAGAAGTTGGAACTTACTATTCATTTATATCGTTATCCCTGGACTGTTGTGGTTTTACTCTGCGAGTTACAAGCGTATGTTGCTGGTGGGCAACTTGATTGTGGCCTTTATCTCTGCACTTGTTCCTCTGATGGTGGCCATCATCAATGCGGATTATCTCAAACATTTGTATAGCGAAGCCTTGGCTTATACGCCGATAGTGGGACAACTGTTTGTGTGGTTGGGTGGTTTTGCATTGTTCTCTTTCCTCTTGACTTGGGCACGTGAAGTGGTCAAAGATGTAGAGGATATAGAGGGTGACCGTGAAATGGAGTGTCGCACGATGCCTATTGTTTGGGGCGAAAAAGCCAGCAAAGTGGTGGTAACGTTGTTGGTTATCGCAACAATGGCGTTGATAGCATATCTCGCTTGGTGTGTATTGCCGTTCCCTATGGAGTGGAATACATTGACCGCTCGCTTTGTTATCTTTGGTCTAATGGTACCTATGGTTTGTGTGTTGGTATTGCTCTGGTCCGCTCGCTCTAAACGCGAACTCCATACGGTACAACAGGTCTTGAAGTTCGTTATGTTCCTCGGCACCATGTTCTCCTATGTCATTTATACCAACCTCATGGCATAAACAACACTCCTCCATACTACTCAACACTACTCTATGGCTACTCCACATAATATCATCTTAGGTTCCCAAAGTCCACGCCGTCGCGAACTAATGGCGGGTTTGGATATCCCTTTCTCTTGTGTCACGATTGATGCCGATGAGTCTTATCCTGCCGATCTTAAAGCAGGCGATATACCTATGTATATATCCCGCGCGAAGGCGCGCGCGTACGTGAGTGAACTCCAAGATAATGACTTGCTCATCACTTCGGATACCATCGTTTGGCTCAATGGCGAGATGTTGGGCAAACCCCAAGATGAGGAAGAGGCCAAGGCTATGCTCGCTCGCCTCAGTGGACAGACCCATGAGGTATATACTGCCGTATGTTTCGCCGATAAGAATGGTGAATTGGAAACTTGGGTCGATTGTACCAAAGTAACTTTTAATACGCTCTCAGAGGAAGATATAGACTATTATGTAACCAAATATCGTCCACTAGACAAAGCAGGCGCATATGGCGTCCAAGAGTGGATCGGTTATGTGGGAGTCACCCGTATGGAAGGCTCCTACTTCAACGTTATGGGTTTCCCCATCTGCCACGTATATGAGCGATTGAAAAAATACCTACGATAAATTCTCGTAGGTATTTTTGTTTATTTTCTATCTGGAAACTCTCCGTATTCTTCGAAGGTGTAGTTCAGGAAGTCGTTGATGGGTTTGCCTGCTCGGCATAAGTCTGTTACGAGGTCTAAGAAATCGGGAGAGCAGACTTGTTCATCTGTCAAAGAAATAGAGAAAGTATAGGCTTTGCGCTTCAACCAATCTGCGTGCTCAAACTCTGCTGGGAAGCCTTGTGGCACTTTCTTGAGCATTTGGTCGGTATCAAAATCCTGGAAATACTTATTGGTCAATGGATTGGCAAAGATATCTTCTACTTCGTCATAATTAACCAGTATCTCGCGGCGCAAAGCATGTAGCAAGTCTTTGTTGGGGCACCATATACCACCCGCAAACATACATTTGCCAGGTTGCAAATGTACATAATAGCCACCTCGGTCGCTTTTTTTACCACCTTTGATAGCAGGGAAAGCACCAAACCACTCTTTGAATGGGCGTTTATCGTGCGAGAAGCGCACATCGCGGTAGATACGCCAAATACAATCTTTAGGTGTCAGCGCCTTCATCTCGGGATCTATCTCCACCAATCGGTCTAGCCATTGAGCTGTAAAAAGCTCAAACTGCTTTTGGCAACGCACATACCAATCCTTATGCTCGTTAAACCATTCACGGTTATTATTACAGGATAGTTCTGTCAGAAAAGCGAGGATATCTTTCATATCATTATTGGTTACAGTTTTTACACATTTCTAGTGGCTCTCCCTGATAGAGCAAGACACGGCGACGCAAAGCATTGGCCTTGGTGGAATGGTATAATTCTGCTAGCGACTGTTGCGTGATATTGCCGTAGGTATGACGATGGTCTTTATCGTAACAACATGGAAGCACATCGCCGTTGGTTGTAATCACACAACCGGACCAAAGGCGTTTACAAGGCGATGAGGCGATGAGGCAATAAGGCGAAAGGTTAGTGAACTTTTTGTGAACATAGGTGCCATCTGCAGTTTTCTTGTAGCGAGAGTAGCGCTCGTCGGTAGGCATCAGCGGATGCCCATGCTCAAAGTCGTATAGTTGCGCGGTCTTGAATATCAAATGGGTAGCACCTAGTTTTTTGTAGTTCTTTTTGATCCAACTCCACTCGTGTTCGTTGCTGCGGAGGCGAAGTACCTGCATTTCGATGCGGATACGACTGTGATATTCCGCTTTGGCATTGGCCAAATGTTGTAACCCTTCAAGTGCTTTGTGCAAACTGCCACCTACACGATATGCGGCATAGGACTCCTCCGAAAAACCATCAATGGAAACAATCACACGACTCAATCCGCTCCTGACGAGTGCCTCTGCCATGCTGCGGTTGAGCGCTTGGGCATTGGTGGAAACAATGGTATATAGTCCTACTTGATGTGCTGCGGTGATCATCTCGGGGAGTTGCTTATTGAGTAAGGGTTCGCCTTGAAAATAGAACTGCATGGTGTGGGCATGTTCCTTGACCTCGTCCAGGATACGATGGAAGAGTTCCATCGTTAGCAAGCCTCCTCCAGCTCCCCCTAAAAGGGGAGTGCCTCTTTCGCCTTTTGCCTCTCGCCTCTCGCCTCTCAAGCCTACTGGACATTCAGGGCAGCGCAGTTGGCAGAAATTAGCGGGCTCAACACTCACAAAGGTAGGTAAATGACGCACACGCACTACCCCAAAGAGAGATAGTGCGTAGCTAGTCCAACAACGGAGTTGGTTGAGAGTCCTACTTGCAAGCAATCTTATTGACACGGCGCTCGTGACGACCACCTTCAAACTCGGTGGTAAGGAAGATTTTTACCAACTCAAGGGCTTTGTCTGCAGAGATATAATTCGCAGGA
>JAZQSZ010000132.1:0-13074 GCA_045630365.1 Paludibacteraceae bacterium
CTCGCTGCGCTCACGAAATCTTACTAAATCTTATTACGCATAAATCCGCCCTTACCAAAGTGCTCCGCAATCAATTACCACCGCTCCGCTTGTCGGCGCTTCAATCACCGCCGACTACGCTATCGCTCAATCTTAACAAATGAAATCAAGTATCGACTCTGATGTTTTTTTACGACAACAACGACAACATAATCCAACAACTGGCGCGGCAATCAACACCCTGCCGCGACAAGGGATATGGCGAGGCGAGGAGGCGATGGGCGCAAGTATCGACTCTGATGTTTTTTTTACGACAACAACGACAACATAATCCAACAACTGTCAATGCCACTATGAGGTGAAAGGCGAGAGGAGACTCGGCGGGAAATCGCCGAGCACATAACCGACTGCAGGAAAACAAAGGAGAGTCGAGATGTATGCTGAGAGTATAACCAACAAGTTCACTTAATAGGCGATTGGCTAACATCTGCTTAACATCAGCGTAACATGTGCTAGTTATCTACTCGATATCTACCCGATATCTACCCGAAAATGGTTTAGTGTTGAGAGTTTAATGTTGAGAGGAGAGAAATCTGCAACAAGAGACTACTTGGTGACAGGATAGAAAGGTGCCACCATGGCATTTTCCTGCATAGGATTACCAGAAGAAGAAACATCTCCATTAACAGGAATAGGCATATAAGGATACACCATTGGAAGAGGATTAACCATCTCATTATTCGTTCGCCTAATATACTGAGGCATAGACATATACATCAAACCCTCAGCACCAAAAGAACGAAACTCAGCATTGGAAACCAAATGCAATCCACCACCCACAGGAGTAACACCAAACGAATACAAAGTAGGATTGCGCTTGCCCAAAGCAGACTTAGCTACAGGCATGCCCGAACGACGTTTGCGCATTGCCCGACGACGAGCCGTAACCGACTTCATAGGGACAACCGTCTTAGCCTCAAAAACCTGATCCGCCGCAGGAACAGAAGCCGTAGTAGAAGAACAGTCACCCACCTCATTATACATGTCAGATGGATGCCACTCATTACGCAAGCCAGCTTTTACCCCATAGAAAAACCAAGCTAAAAAGCCCACATACAAAAGTACAGCTATTAATAAAAATCGTCTCAATCGTATATTCATTTAGTAAATCAAAATCCTACTTTTGATAAAAACGCCGCAAAAGTACAAAAAAAAATTGAATATAGCAAATATTAAGGGAAAAAAGAGAAAAATTGAATAACATCCAAACCCAATACCCACTAAAAAACTGTCCACAAAAAACGGGGAACATACATATAACAAAAATTATAGAAAATTTAACCAAAAATTATCAAAAATAGGATTTGTCACTCCCAAAATTGTAGTATATTGTAATAAATTAACCAAAATTTATTTTTAGGGACAAAAATTGTTCAAAAATTAGACCGAAAATTATCGAAAATGGATTTGTCACTCCCAAAATTGTAGTATATTGTAATAAATTAACCAAAATTTATTTTTAGGGACAAAAATTGTTCAAAAATTAGACCGAAAATTATCGAAAATGGATTTGTCACTCCGAAATTGTAGTATATTGTAATAAATTAACCAAAATTATTTATACTAACGGCGAATGAGGTTTATTTAGCTCCTGCTCGCTGCGCTCACGAAATCTTACTAAATCTTATTACACATAAATCCACCCTTACCAAAGTGCTCCGCAATCAATTACCTCCGCTCCGCTTGTCGGCGCTTCAATCACCGCCGACTACGCTATCGCTCAATCTTAACAAATGAAATCAAGTATCGACTCTGATTAGGATATAAAACGACTCTGATTGATCTCTGAAATGCTTACCGCTACATTTACTTAAGATTCAGCGGTTGCGTTTTGGAATGTTCCCCAAAATGCAGAGCGGTGGGAATGGATTTCGGAGAACATAGAAGAGAGGAATTGGGCGTGGGAGATAAGATTTATTAAGATTTCTTATCTCGCCATACGGCTCAAACGATTTTTTCTGCCCAAAGGGCAAGGAGATATTAAGTGTCAACATGTATATAGTTGCCAAGATTATTCACTCCCAAAATTGTAGTATATTGTAATAAATTAACCAAAATTGTAATAATTATTTTTTTTGAACAAGAATACGGCGCAAGGCGCCTGCAAAAATATTAAGAAATCTATTGTTATATTTTGCAATGCTCATAAGGGCAACACGTTGCCAGGTGATGCATAGCAAAATTGTATTTTAAACGACAACATAATCCAACAACTAGCGCGGCAATCAACACCCTGCCGCGACAAAGGAAACGATATCCAATACACTCAATATCAACTAATAAAAAAAATAACAAAAATTAGACAAAAATTGAACGAAAATTATATTTTTCACCACCAAAATTGTAGTAAATTAATCAAAATTATTTTGCATATATCAAAAAAAAGCAGTACCTTTGTGCGCATACAAAACTATTTAAGATTATTATGGCATTTTTTGGACTATTCGGAAAAGAAAAGAAAGAGACCCTAGACAAAGGACTAGAGAAAAGTAAAGAGTCTGTTTTAAGCAAAATCAGTCGCGCTATCGCCGGCAAATCAACCGTTGATGAAGACGTACTTGATAACCTCGAGGAAGCACTCATCACCTCTGACGTAGGAGTGGACACCACCCTACGCATCATCGAACGCATACAAGAACGCGTAAAACGCGATAAATATCTCGGCACCTCCGAACTCAACACCATCCTCGTAGATGAAGTAGCATTCCTATTGGCCGAAAACAATAGCACACAAGTGCTAGACTTCAGCGACGAACTGCCATGCAAACCCTACGTAATCATGGTAGTAGGCGTGAACGGCGTGGGCAAAACAACCACCATCGGCAAACTTGCTCACCAATACAAAATGGCAGGCAAGAAAGTGTATCTCGGCGCAGCAGACACCTTCCGTGCAGCAGCCGTAGAGCAACTATGCATCTGGGGTGAGCGCGTAGGTGTACCTGTAGTAAAACAACAACAAGGATCAGACCCTGCCAGCGTAGCATTCGACACCCTACAAAGTGCCAAAGCCAACGATGCCGATGTGGTACTCATCGACACCGCTGGACGTCTACACAACAAGGTTAACCTCATGAACGAGCTCACAAAAATTAAAAATGTGATGCAAAAAGTAGTGCCAGATGCACCACACGATGTGATGCTCGTACTAGACGGAAGTACCGGTCAAAACGCCTTTGAACAAGCCAAACAATTCACCAAAGCGACACAAGTAAGTTCGCTAGCAATCACCAAGTTAGATGGAACTGCCAAAGGTGGTGTAGTAATAGGCATCAGCGACCAGTTTAAGATACCTGTACGCTACATCGGCCTCGGCGAACAGATGACCGATCTGCAGGTATTCAACCGCGAAGAGTTTGTTAAATCATTGCTCAAGATGTAAGGCGCCCAACTAGACCAACTAGATTAAATCTAGATCAACTAGTACTACTAGACCAACTGGCAATCGGCGCCCAAAGAATCACATGAAAATACGGTTTGTCACATTAGGATGTAAGCTAAATTTTGCAGAGAGTAGCGCAATAGGAAAAGCACTACTCCAGCAAGGTCATACCCGTGCCAAACAAGGCGAAGAAGCCGACATCTGCGTGATCAACACATGCTCCGTGACCGACAACGCCGACCACAAAGATAGACAAACCATACACCGCATACACCGCCAAAACCCCAACGCAATCATCATAGTAACAGGATGTTACGCACAACTACAACCCGAGCAAATAGCACAAATAGAAGGTGTAGATTACGTACTGGGACAGAATGAGAAGTACGACATCGCACAACTGGTTGACGAGTTGTGCGATAGGACGCTCCAAAAGGAGCTACAGAACGCCTCAAACGGCTACAGTTTAGAGGCAAAGAGGCGAGAGGCGAAAGGCGAGAGGCAAGATGGCAAGATACATGTTTGTGCTATACGCGAGGTAGAGGAGTTTCATGGAGCATACAGCAAAGACGACAGAACACGCTGCTTCCTAAAAGTACAAGATGGTTGCAACTACTTCTGCACCTATTGTACTATACCGTACGCGCGAGGCAAATCACGCAACCCACGCATCAGCGAAGTGGTAGCCAATGCTCAAAAAGCACTAGCCGAAGGCGCTAAAGAAATCGTACTCACCGGCGTCAATATAGGTGACTTCGGAAGAAGCACAGGAGAAACATTTATCGACCTGCTAAAAGCATTAGATAGGTTAGAAACTCCTATGCGGCATGCCGCAAGAAATCTACATAAATCTTTCTGCAACGACTCTAATTGTATTGTCACCGCTCCGCATTTTGGGAACATCCAAAACGCGACCGCTGAATCTTCAGTAAATGAGGCGAGAGGCGAAAGGCAAGAGGCGAGAGGCGAAAGGCAAGAGGCGAGAGGCGAAAGGCAAGAGGCGAGAGGCGATGGGCAAGAGGCGAGAGGGATGGATTATCGTATACGAATTTCATCCTGTGAACCCAACCTACTGACAGACGAAATCATCGACTTCGTAGCCCACTCAAAACACTTTGCTCCACACTTCCACATCCCTCTACAATCCGGTAGTAACGAGGTGCTTAGCATCATGAAACGCCGCTACACCCGAGAGCTTTTTGAGGAGCGTGTAAAGCACATCAAACAAGTCATGCCACATGCCTTTATCGGCGTGGATTGTATGGTGGGCGTAAGAGGCGAGACAGAGGAGTGCTTCAACGACTATGTAGAATTTATCAAGCGACTAGATGTAAGTCAACTACACGTCTTCACCTACTCCGAAAGAGCCAACACCCGTATGCTGGAGTTAGATGTGTGCATCGTCCCTAAAGCAGAACGCCAACGCCGCAGCAAAATACTGCACGAGATATCCGAAGAGAAAACCCAAACCTTCTACGCCAACCAAGCAGGTCGTGAGGTTGTGGTACTGTGGGAGTCCAAGAAAGAAGGCGACCATATGGCCGGATTCACAGAGAACTACGTCAAGGTGCACCGCCCATATGACAAAGAGAAAGTTAATACCTTTGAGGTGATTAGGTTGTAGGCGAGAGGTGAGAGGCGAGAGGCGAGAGGCTATGGGCGATGGGCTATGGGACGCTGCGCTATGGGTTATAGGTTATAGGCGAGAGGCGAAAGGCGAGAGGTGAGAAATAAAATAAAGAAAAAAATATCCTTTTTCTTGCGTATTTCAAAAAAAAGCAGTATCTTTGCGGCGTAAAACGAGTAACCTGCGTTTTACACATTCTTATACATTTTTCAAAACGATTTTATTACACATTTTATTATATGCAATACGACATGCAAAAACTCGGGCGTATGACGCTCGAACAATTGACAGAGATTGCTTCAAGTTTTGGTCTCAAAGTAGGTCGAAACGCATCTTTGCAATCTATTATCTACGATATCTTGGATGCACAAGCCGACAAACGCGGCGCTGAAGTACAAGCAAAAGAAGATGCTAAACAAGCCAAAAACGAGGAGAAAAAACGTAGCAAACGCCAACGTATTCAGAACACTCCTACCAAAGTCAATACCGACAACCTCAAAAGCAATCGCATGATTGCCACCGTAGGTAACGAACAAGAAACTTTGGGGCAAATAAAAGAAGAACAAGCCAAACAACCTACTCCCAAGCCAGTAGTGTCTGCGCAACAAGGTAATATTTTCGATGCACAATTAAGTGCATCCGATCGCAATGAGGTGAAAGGCAAAGAGGCGAAAGGCGAAGAGGCGAAAGGCGAGAGGCAAGAGGTGAAAGGCAAAGAGGCGAAAGGAGAGAGGCTAGAGGCGAAAGGCGAAGAGGCGAAGAAGTCCAAGAAACGCGGAAGACCAAAGAAAAGCGAAAAAGCACCCGCTGAGGCGAAAGGCGAAGAGGCGAAAGGCGAGAGGCGAGAGGCGAAAGGTGAAGAGGCTAGAGGCGAGAGGCGAGAGGCGAAAGGAGAAGAGGCGAAAGGTGAAAAGGCGAGAGGCGAAGAAGCGAGAGGCGCTGAGGTGAAAGGCGAGGAGGCGAGAGGCGAAGAGGTGAGAGGCGAGAGGCTAGAGGCGAGAGGAGATGAGAATCCTCACACCCCTAAGAAACCAGTAGAGACACCAGAGGAGAAAAAAGCGCGACTAGATGCTCGTATCGCGCAAATCACTAAACAAATAGCCAAACGCGAAGAACAACTGGCAAACGGTGAAGAAGTAACTCCTATCCAAACGCAACCTACCAATAAACCCGAAGAAGAGTTGCTAGAAAAAGGCGCCGAAGCATTTGGTGATACCATCGTAGCAGTAGGTACACTAGAATGTGCACCAGACGGCTACGGATTCCTCAGAAGTGCCGACTATAACTACATTTCTTCGCCAGATGATATCTACGTTTCACAACAACAGATTCGACAATATGCACTCAAGACAGGTGACACCGTAGAGTGTACCATTCGTCCACCACGTGATACGGATAAATATTTTCCTATGAAAGAGGTGATACGCGTAAATGGTGTAGCACCATCCGTAGCAAAAGAGCGTATCGCATTTGAGAACCTCACCCCACTCTTCCCTGACGAGAAATTTAAACTCTGCAAGGGAGACAAGAGCGATCCATTATCTGTGAGAATCATTGATTTCTTTGCTCCTATCGGTAAAGGACAACGCGGTTTGATAGTCGCACAACCTAAAACAGGTAAAACCGTACTACTCAAACAAATAGCCAATGCTATCGCATCCAATCACCCAGAAGTATATATGATTGTACTGCTCATTGACGAACGCCCTGAAGAAGTAACTGATATGGCTCGTTCTGTCAATGCTGAGGTGATAGCATCTACCTTCGATGAACCAGCAGAAAACCATGTGAAAGTGGCTAATATCGTACACGAGAAAGCGAAACGACTAGTAGAATGTGGACACGACGTGGTTATTCTACTCGATAGTATCACACGTCTTGCACGCGCATACAACACCGTTGCTCCTGCTAGCGGCAAAGTACTATCCGGTGGTGTGGAAGCGCAAGCATTGCACAAACCAAAACGTTTCTTCGGCGCAGCACGTAACATAGAGAACGGTGGTAGTCTCACTATCATCGCCACCGCATTGACCGAGACCGGTAGCAAGATGGACGATGTGATCTTTGAGGAGTTCAAGGGAACAGGTAACATGGAGTTGCAACTAGACCGCAAACTCAGCAACAAGCGTATCTTCCCAGCTGTAGATATACCTGCATCTTCTACCCGAAGAGACGACCTGCTACTACCAGCCGATGTATTAAGCCGTATGTGGATCATCCGCAAACAGCTAACCGACATGAATAGCGTAGAAGCCATGGAGAAACTCAAAACCCTCATGGAGAGAACCAACGATAACGATGAGTTTTTGCTGGCTGTAAATGGTGCGAGGTGAGAGTTGAGAGTTGAGAGTTAAGAGTTGAGAGTTGAGAGTTGAGAGTTGAGAGGTGAGAGTTGAGAGTTAAGAGTTGAGAGTTGAGAGTTAAGAGTTGAGAGTTGAGAGTTGAGAGTTGAGAGTTGAGAGTTGAGAGTTAATAGTTGAGAGGTGAGAGTTGAGAGTATGAAGATAGTGATTATCAATGGACCAAATTTGAATCTATTGGGTAAAAGAGAACCCCAAATATATGGGACTCAATCCATGGAGCAAATACTAGTGGACATACAACGTGCCCACATGGATGTGCATTTGATCTATCTTCAGTCGAACCACGAAGGCGATTTGATAGACTGGGTACAAAGGTATGGGATTGAGTCGATGAGGCGAGAAGGTGATGAGGCGAAAGGCATCGTACTAAATGCAGGAGGATACACCCACACCAGCGTGGCACTCAGAGATGCGGTGGCATGCGCTAATGTACCTGTAGTAGAAGTACATATATCCGACATCTCTCAGCGAGAAGAATTCAGAAGAATAAGCCTACTGACCGATGTGTGTACACATAGCATCATCGGACATGGAACAAAGGGATACCTCGAGGCTGTAGAGTGGTTGGTTGAGAGGTGAGAGGTGAGAGTTAAGAGTTGAGAGTTGAGAGTTAAGAGTTGAGAGTTAAGAGTTAAGAGTTGAGAGTTAAGAGTTGAGAGTTAAGAGTTAAGAGTTGAGAGGTGAGAGTAGTTAAGAGTTAAGAGTTAAGATATGAATAGATTAATTAAATGCATTGTATGTAGCATATTACTGCTAGCCGTGTGCAAAACATATGCACAAAACAATCCTTATGTAGATAACAAATTGATACATTTTGGATTCTTTTTGGGTGTAGATATGTTGTCTTATCATATACAAGAAAATGATAGTCTAACACAAATGGGTATGCCACACTTTGATGGCAATGTGTATCACCCTCGTACGATGTCCGTAGGACCTGGTTTTAGTGTTGGATTTATCACCGACTTGCGCCTCACACCCCATTTGAATTTGCGTTTTACCCCATCCTTGAGTTTCGGTGAGCGAAGCGTAACATACACTAGTTATACCGTACCTGATAGTTTGATTGGTTTTACTAATGTGGCTCGCAACAAACCAAGTATGCTAACTATACCGGTATCTATACCTGTTTACCTCAAATGGTCCGCCGAACGTGAGTGGAACTATCGCCCATATGTCATCGTAGGTGGCGGTGTGCAATTTGAATGTTTTAGAGACAAAGAAAAAATGCTATTGCACAAACCTTTTGATGTGTTTGTATCCGGCGGTTTTGGTTGTGATTTCTACTTTAGATGGTTCAAACTTTGCCCAGAAATTAAATATCAAATCGGATTCCTAGATGCACATGTTCCTACTAGCAGAACTGAAGAAGAAGGTTGGGGCCTAATCGAAGGACAGTACTTCTACACCGATGCTATCAAACGCGTAATCCATCAGAAAATATCCATTACATTCAACTTTGAGTAAACGGTGAAAGGGTGAAAGGGTGAAGGGGTGAAACGGTGAATGGGTGAAAGGGTGAATGGGTGAAGGGGTGAAGGGGTGAAAGGGTGAAGGGGTGAAAGGGTGAAAGGGTGAAGGGGTGAAAGGGTGAAACGGTGAAAGGGTGAAGGGGTGAAAGGGTGAAGGGGTGAAAGGGTGAAACGGTGAAAGGGTGAAGGGGTGAAAGGGTGAAGGGGTGAAAGGGTGAAGGGGTGAAACGATTAAACGGAGATGAAAAAAATAATTATATATAGTTTGTTGCTCTTAGCGTGCGTGGTTGGAGGATGTCAACAGGACAGAGTGTCATCTGATCCTAGTTTGCAACTATCATTCTCGCAGGACACCGTACTTTTTGATACGGTGTTTACTGCTATGGGAACATCCACACATCGTGTGATGGTATATAACCCTCATAAAAACGCCATTAACATTGAGCAAGTGAGCATGCAGGATGGCAAATATTTTCACATCAATCTAGATGGCGAAAATGATATGGAGCAACTACGCGATGTCATAGTACGAGGCGAAGATAGTCTATTCCTATTTATACGTGCCTATATTGATCCATTGGATGAGAACTCTCCTGTTTTTATAGAAGATAAAATTGCCTTTAGGGTCAACGACCAAACACAACAAATAACCTTGCAAGCGTACGGGCAGAACATAGAGAAAATCCAAGGAGATAGCGGATTAATCGTTTTTCAAAATCTCACTTTGACCAATAGAAAACCATATGTCGTATACGACACCGTAGCAATTGCTGGAGACCTCAACATAGAGGCAGGAACAACTATCTATATGCACGAGGGCGCTGGTATATACGCCTATGGTAGTGTGCAAGCCAAGGGAACACAAGAACAACCTATCATCTTCCGCGGAGATAGGACAGACAAACTGTTTGACTCTGTGCCATATAGAATGGCTTCTGGACAATGGAATGGTATCTATCTCATTCACGACAAGACGATAAAACTACAACCTAAGTATCATATGGAGTATGTAGATATACTATCCGGAAGCATTGGACTATACACCTATTCCGAGGAGACGAACACTACATTTTGCCCCAAACTGACACTCAAGAATAGTCGCATCCACAATCATTCTATTTACGGACTTATACTACAAAATGTGAATGCCGATGTGGTCAATTGCGAAATCAGCAACTGCGCTTCCTACTGCGTTTATTTGGCAGGTGGCAAGCATGATTTTGTACACAATACCATTGCTGCCTACTATGGTTATCCATATACCAATTTGAATATCCATAGTAACATTATTCCCGAAGATGTCGCTGCGGTGTATGTGAACGATCTAAGTAAAAATTATGCCAAAACCATCAGTTCGTTTAGCAACTGTATCATCACTGGTGGCAGAAAAAACAATGTTGTAGTAGCTACTCCACTAGCGGATGAATATAAGGGGCAATTTGTGGGCAATTATCTACGTGCGGACTCATTGTCTGAACTATTTGCACACAACAATGTCTATGCAGCAGAAGAAGACACAGCGGTCTTCCAAAATATATATTACAAATACAAGGAATATCATTATTATGATTTTCACCTTGACTCTCTATCACCCGCCCGCGGCATAGCGGATAGCATCATAGCATTGGACTATCCAACAGATAGAGTTGGCAAGACACGCAAGTCACATCCAGATGCTGGATGTTACGAATTTAGTTTATAGTTTAAAGTTTAAAGGCAATGAATATAGGAGACAAAATGCCCACCTTTAGTGTGGCAGATCAAAATGGCAATGTTGTGACTGACCAACAGTTACAGGGTAAAAAGACGATTATCTATTTTTACCCTAAAGATAGCACCCCAGGTTGCACTGCCGAGGCATGCAACTTGCGCGATAATTATGAGCGCATGTTGGCTCAAGGTTATCAAGTACTAGGTGTAAGTAAAGATAGTCAGAAATCTCACCAGAATTTCATCACCAAATACGAATTACCATTTACATTGCTATCCGATCCTAGCACAGAGATGTTACAAGCATTTGGTGCATGGGGCGAGAAGAAAATGTGCGGTAAGACATCCATCGGTACCCTACGCAAGACCTTTGTATTTGATGAAAATGGCATACTGACACAAGTGATTGAGAAAGTTGATACCAAAAATCATGCGGAGCAGATTTTGGGAGAGAGTTGAGAGTTAAGAGTTGAGAGTTGAGAGTTAAGAGTTGAGAGTTTAAAGTTTAAAGTTTAAAGGCAAAGAATATATGGAAACACAAGAATTGAAAAAACTCATTGCAGTTTGGTTTGAAGAAGATATACGCGATGGTGATCACACATCACTAAGTTGCATCCCTGAGACAGAAATGGGTTGTCAACAACTCATCGTGAAAGAAGAAGGTATCATTGCTGGTATCGAGGTTGCAAAAGAAATCGTTGCTTATTTTGATCCAGAGTGCCGTTTTGAGCAATTGCTCGAAGACGGAGCGCACGTAAAACCAGGCGATATAGCATTCCGAGTATATGGTAAGGAGCTTAGTCTATTGCAAATTGAGCGCACGATGCTCAACATCATGCAGCGTATGTCAGGTGTAGCAACCACCGCCAACCGTTATCAAAGTCTGATCGCTGATACGAACTGCCACGTATTGGATACTCGTAAGACTACCCCAGGTTTGCGTTATCTAGAGAAAGAAGCAGTACTCATTGGCGGCGGTATGAATCACCGCATCGGTCTATTTGACATGATCCTGCTTAAAGATAACCACGTGGATTTCGCTGGCGGTATCACCGCAGCACTTACTCGTGCTAAGAACTACTGCGAGGAGAAAGGTAAGGATCTTCGCATTGAGATAGAGACTCGCAACGAGGATGAGATTCGTGAAGCATTGGCTACCAATATCCCTGATCGTATCATGTTGGATAACTTCAACCCAGAGCGCACCAAGAGTGCCGTAGAAATCATCCGTGCATGGGAAAAGGAGAACGACAAGCACATTGAGATAGAGTCTAGTGGCGGTATCACGATTGACACGTTGCACGACTATGCTGTGACGGGCGTCGATTTTGTGAGCGTGGGTGCCTTGACCCACTCTGTCAAGAGTTTGGATATGTCATTCAAAGCTCTGCGCTGATTCCGCGCAGAGCTTTGAAGTTTAGAGTTTAAAGTTTAAAGGCAAGAGAAATGATTAAAGAGAGATTGGCAGCGCTACGAGCGTTGATGCAAGAACATAAGGTTTCCGCATGTATCGTACCAGGTACCGACCCACATGCTAGTGAATACATGGCTCCTCACTGGACAGAAATGTCATGGATAACAGGTTTCTTAGGAGAGACAGGTACCGCAGTCATCACAATGGATAAAGCCCTATTGTGGACCGACAGTCGTTACTACCTACAAGCCGAAGCAGAGTTACAAGGTACGAGCGTAGAACTTATGCGTGAGAGTGATGTAGATTGTCCGACCATACCTGAGTGGCTGTGTAAGGCGAAAGGCGAAAGGCGAGAGGCGAGAGTGGCGGTAAATCCAGAGATGTATAGCGTCAATGGTTATCGTGCGTTGAAAACAGAGTTAGAAGAAGGAGGATTGGAACTAGTATCCATCGATTTGATTTCACCTCTATGGACAGAAAACAGACCTGCCATCCCTACATCATTGCTCTATGAGTATAGCGAGCAATATACCGGTGAAAGTGTAGAAAGCAAACTACAGCGCGTTCGTCAAGCATTGCAAGAGAAGCACTGCCAAGCCCTGGTTGTATCAGCCTTGGATGAGATAGGATGGTTACTCAATATTCGAGGTAAAGATGTAGACTATACCCCATGTTTGATTAGTTATGTGGTGGTAGAAATGGACAAATGCACCTTGTTTGTCGCTCCTAGCAAACTCGATGATGCTGCCAAAGAACACCTCCAACGCATAGATGTTTGTGTAGAGGATTATACGCAAGTATTTGCATACCTACAACAATTATCTGTAGACAGCATTATGTACGACGGTGGCAAAGTGAATGAAGCACTATACGAGGCTATCAATGCGGATGTAAAGAAAGTGAATGTGAGTCCAAGTCCAGTACTCAAAATGCAAAGTATCAAGAACGAGGTAGAACTAAACGGTGAGCGCATTGCTATGCGTAAGGATGCGGTAGCGCTGACAAGATTCTTCTACTGGTTAGAGAATGAGGCACTGAAAACTCCACAAACAGAAATCACATTAGCCCAA
>JAZQSZ010000133.1:0-5530 GCA_045630365.1 Paludibacteraceae bacterium
CGTCAGTCTCCTATCCAAGATGAGTATATCGAGAAGTACTTTGCGGAGAAAGAATTGGACTTGACAGCAACCTTAGATGCTGAAATGGCATACAAAGAGGCAGAATTGGTAGTGATAGCTGCACCAACGAACTACGACAGCCAAAAGAACTACTTTGATACCTCGGCTGTAGAGGCAGTAATAGAGTTGGTGTTGCGTGTCAATCCAAAGGCAATCATGGTGATTAAATCCACTATTCCTGTGGGCTATACAGAATCGGTACGTAAGAAATTCAGCACGGAGAATATATTATTCTCGCCCGAGTTCCTGCGTGAGAGCAAAGCTTTGTATGACAACTTGTACCCATCACGAATCATTGTGGGTACAGACAGACAGAATGAGCGATTGGTAGAGGCTGCTAAACAGTTCGCTGCATTGCTACAAGAAGGCGCATTAAAACCCGATGTGGATACATTGTTTATGGGTTTTACTGAAGCCGAAGCGGTAAAATTATTTGCAAACACATATTTGGCATTGCGTGTGAGTTATTTCAATGAACTAGACACCTATGCTGAGATGAAGGGATTGGATACACAATCGATTATCGAGGGCGTATGTCTTGATCCACGTATTGGTACACATTACAACAACCCATCGTTTGGTTATGGTGGATATTGTTTGCCTAAAGACACGAAGCAATTGTTGGCAAACTATCAAGACGTGCCTGAGAACTTGATCGAGGCGATTGTGGAAAGCAACCGTACAAGAAAAGACTTTATTGCAGATCGTGTATTGGCCAAGGCGGGATATTACGATTACTACAACAATGGTCAATACAACGCACAAGAGGAACACGCCTGCACGATAGGTGTGTACCGCTTGACGATGAAATCGAATTCGGATAACTTTAGGCAGTCGAGTATTCAAGGAATCATGAAGCGTGTGAAGGCTAAAGGCGCGCAGGTAATCATCTACGAACCTACATTAGCGGATGGAACAACCTTCTTCGGTTCATTGGTCGTGAATGATTTAGCGAAATTCAAGGAGCAATCGCAAGCGATTATTGCCAATCGATATGATACTTGTCTAGAGGATGTGAAGGACAAGGTATATACAAGAGATATCTTCCGCCGAGATTAGTTTAGAGTTTAAAGTTTAAAGACTAGAGATATGAAAGGAATCGTTTTAGCAGGAGGATCGGGAACACGTTTGTACCCCATCACCAAAGGAATCAGTAAACAGTTGATGCCAATCTATGATAAACCAATGGTTTATTATCCTATCAGTGTGCTGATGTTGGCAGGAATTCGCGATATTTTGATTATTTCAACTCCATACGATTTGCCAGGATTCAAGCGTCTCTTGGGTGATGGTAGTGATTATGGTGTAAACTTCAGTTATGCAGAGCAACCATCGCCAGATGGTTTGGCGCAAGCATTTACTATTGGTAAGGAATTTATCGGAGATGATAGTGCATGTTTGGTATTAGGCGATAACATTTTCCATGGATCAGGTTTTACTGGTATGTTAAAAGAAGCTGTTCGCGCCGCAGAAGAAGATAAGAAAGCAACCGTTTTTGGTTATTGGGTGAGCGATCCAGAGCGTTATGGTGTAGCTGAATTTGATAAAGAAGGTAACTGTTTGAGTATTGAGGAGAAGCCACAAAATCCAAAGAGCAATTATGCAGTAGTGGGATTGTATTTCTACCCAAACAAAGTTGTGGATGTGGCAGCAAATATCAAACCATCTGCCCGTGGCGAGTATGAGATCACGACCGTAAACCAAGAGTTTTTGGCAGATGGAGAGTTGAAAGTTCAGACATTAGGAAGGGGTTTTGCATGGTTAGATACTGGCACACACGACTCATTGTCTGAGGCAAGTACCTATATTGAAGTATTGGAGAAACGTCAGGGTTTGAAGGTAGCATGCTTGGAAGGCATTGCCTATCGTCAAGGTTGGATCAGCGAGGAGCGTATGCGTGAGTTAGCGCAACCAATGTTGAAGAATCAATATGGTCAGTACTTATTGAAGGTTATTGACGATGTAAAGCAGAATGGATTTTCGAATTTAGATTGATTTATGGTCGCTTCTATAAATTCAACATTTTAGAAGAAGACCATTTACAATTTATAGTTTAACATTTTTATATGCTTTTGTTTTTTTATTGGTATCTTGCTCATTGTCTGTCGGTCACAGAGCTCGCTATGCTCCCTCCTTCCGCAGAGCAATCTGCTCAATAAAAATTCCAAAATCATTATAAATCAATTTATAGAAGTGACCGTATGGAAGTCATCAAAACGGCGATAGAAGGCGTGTATATCATAGAGCCAAAGGTGTTTGGCGATGCGCGTGGGTATTTCTTTGAGAGTTTCTCAGAGCGTGAGTTCAAGGAAAAAGTGGGTGATATACATTTTGTGCAAGATAACGAAAGCATGTCTAAGTTTGGCGTAATGCGTGGTTTGCATTTCCAACGCCCACCTTACGCACAAAGCAAATTAGTGCGTTGTGTAAAAGGCGAAGTAATTGATGTAGCAGTAGATATCCGCAAAGGTAGTCCAACATATGGACAACACGTAGCTGCATTGTTGACGGAGGACAATCATCGCCAGTTTTTTATCCCTCAAGGGTTTGCACATGGTTTTGCTGTTTTGAGCGAAAGTGCAATTTTCCAATACAAATGTGACAATTTCTATCATCCAGAGGCTGATGGTGGTATCTCAATTTTGGACGACACATTGGAAATTGACTGGGGATTGGCGATGAAAGAGGCAATATTGAGCGAAAAAGATACCAAACATGTAAAATTAGCGGAGTTTGATTCGCCATTTATCTACAAAGAGAATTGCTAAAATGAATATACTAGTAACAGGAGCAAATGGTCAACTCGGCAACGAGATTCGGATTGTGGCTAAAAATAGTCACGACACCTATATCTACACTGATGTTGTTGAAGTAGAAGGAGTAGAAACCACCCTGCTTGATATCACCTCATTGGATGCCGTACGTAAAATGGTACAGGACAATGATGTAAAATGTATCATCAATTGTGCTGCATATACAAATGTAGACAAAGCAGAAACGGACGAGGCGTTTTGCGAATTGCTAAATGCAAAAGCAGTTGAAAATCTTGCAGTTGCAATAAAAGAAGCAGACGGTCTATTGGTGCATGTATCCACAGACTATGTCTTTGGTGGCGATCCATACAACACCCCATGCAAAGAAGATCAAAAGGGTACACCAACTGGTGTTTATGGCAAAACGAAACTGCAAGGAGAACAGCATATTTTAGCAGCGGGTTGCAAGCATTTGATTATCCGTACCGCATGGTTATACAGTGAGTTTGGAAAGAATTTTGTAAAGACGATGCTCAATTTAACTGCGACCAAATCACAATTGAAGGTCGTATTTGATCAAGTAGGTACTCCTACATATGCCTATGATTTGGCGGCAGCAATTTATGAGATTGTGAGCGAACGCAAGTATGAAGGCAACGAGGGGGTATATCATTACAGCAACGAGGGTGTTTGTAGTTGGTATGACTTTACTAAGATGATCGCAGAGTACGCAGGCAATACTGATTGTGATATTCAGCCATGCCATAGCGATGAATTTCCTTCGCCAGTAAAACGACCTGCATATTCGGTATTGGATAAAACGAAGATCAAAGAAACGTTCGATATCAAAGTGCCTTATTGGACTGAATCACTAAAAGTGTGTTTAAGAAATTTGGGGATAGATAAGTAATGACCAATTCGCAACGTATCATAGTCAACACAATAGCACAATATACTCGCACGATCATAAATGTGTGCCTTTCATTATACTCAACACGCCTGATTCTGAGCGCGTTGGGACAGAATGATTTTGGTATATATTCCGTAGTAGCGGGTGTGGTGGCAATGTTATCGTTTGTGACCAACGCATTAATAATTACCACGCAACGATACTTATCGTTTCATCACGGCAAGAACGATTTGAATCAAGTACGAAAAGTATTTGGTAATAGTTGGTTGTTACATTTGTTTATTGGACTACTCATCACCATTATTTTAGGCACAATAGGTCCTTGGATTACACAAAACTTCTTGAATATTGAAGAAGTTCGCAGGGGAGCAGCTCTAGTGGTGTATTTTGCTGCAGTTGTTATGGTATTACTAACCTTCATCACTGCACCTATCCGCGCATTGTTTATCGCAAGAGAAAATATCGTTTATACTTCATTTATTGATGTGCTTGATGGTGTATTAAAACTATTAATAGCCATATTGTTATCCAAAGTCACTTATGACCATTTGATTAGTTACTCCGTTTTACTAACTTGCATATCTATCTTCAATCTCCTTGCTTTTGCTATATATGCTGCTATTAAATTCCCCGAATTTCATTTACCAAAATTGCGAGAATTGGACAAACAATACATAAAGGGATTGAGCGATTTTGCTGGATGGACAATCTATTCAACAGGATGTATCATTGCACGAAATCAAGGTATTTCAGTGGTACTAAACCTGTTTTATGGTACAATTGTGAATTCAGCATATGGCATAGCAATGCAAGTGTCAGGAGCGGTACAATTTGTGTCGACATCCATAATCAATGCCATGAATCCGCAAATAATGAAGGCAGAAGGTGCTGGTCAACGAGAAAGAATGGTTCGACTATGCGAGTTCGAGAGCAAGTATGCCTTTCTGTTACTAGCGATGGTGGTTATTCCATTAATCGCAGAAATGGAAACCATCTTACATGTATGGCTAGGAGAAGTTCCAGTACATGCTGTGATGTTCTGTCGGTTTATTTTGATTGCGGCATTATGTGATCAAATATCTATCGGTTGGACATCTGCCAATCAAGCCATTGGAAAAATTCGAACATATAACATAATATTCTATACATTGAAACTTCTCGTCATTGTTATTGCATGGTGGAGTTTGAAACAAGGGTTACCTATTGTTTCTGTTATGTGGGGATATGTATCCATTGAATTAATCGGTTCTTTTGTTCGATTACCATTAATGAAACATACTGCAAACATCCCCATTATACCTTTTTTCAAAAATGTATTCTTACATATCGTAGGCCCTTTAGTAACAATGGTTGTAGTATGCTACATTTCTATTACATACATAGAGATTCCATATAGATTGATTATCACATTTTCTATTTCTCTCGTTGCAGGAGCACTGGCCATTTTGGGGTTAGCATTAAGTAAAGAAGAGAAACAATATATCAAAAGCATCATCAAACAATTGAGAAAATAAACACAAACATGCAACAGCAATCACAATCATCACTTTGGCAACCGTTAATCTATCTAATGTTGATAGGTTTTACGTTTATAGTTATGCCTCAAACAGGTAGCGCATACCTACTTGCTCGTTGTGTTCAAGGTATTGAGGTGATTCTTTGTATTACACTACTCATTCAACGCTTCAGAAACTCCTTTGAAATAAATAACTTCAGTTGGAGAACCAATCTATGGTGGTTGTTTTATACATGTCTCGCATTTACGGCTATAGGCATGGGATTAACCCCTATATTCAAATGGTTGAAT
>JAZQSZ010000134.1:0-7617 GCA_045630365.1 Paludibacteraceae bacterium
TATTTCGTAGTTCATCGGTCCACTTGTACGACCTGGATCCCAACCGTCCTTGATATGCAAGAACATATGAGCTATTGTTTCAATATGCACATCTCCACGCACTTCCCCTGCACGCATGCTATTTTTGATAGCTTGAATCCACAAATTCAACTCGCGTTCATACAATCGACGGGCTTTCTTGTACAATTCTGGAAACTTACTATAAGCAGTAAACATCACATTAACCACATTAGAGGTATTGATATTCTTATTATCCACCTGCTCGTGTACCTCTCTAAGTTGTTGAAGATAGTAACTCATAGCTTCTATCATACCTGGAATATCAGCCCCCTCTTTTACTCGATCCAACGCTCGTTGCTTAGGTTGAATCAAAAATGTACTAACCGCTTCTTGAAACAGTTCATCCTTGTCCTTAAAATAATAATACATGGTTCCTCTACCCATATTCAATGCCGCCTGCAAATCCGTAATAGACACATTAGCATACCCCTCAACCATATACAACTCAATAGCTTTGAGTAATATCTTCTCTCTGCGATCCTCTTCCATAACTAAACAAAATTTAAGAATTAATATTTATACTTTCCACCCGATTTATCATCTTTCGACCGCAAAGGTAAACATTTTTTTTGATATATACAAATTTTTTTTCAAAAAAACTGAACGCACGTTCGAAAATATAGCAGTACCTTTGCCCCGATTTTGGCATAAATCTTGCAATAATGTAGATATCTAAACCCAAAATCTATAAGAAATATGAAAATAAAAGGAAACAATGTGCTAATTACAGGTGGAGCATCTGGAATTGGCAAAATCATGGGCAGGATGGCGTTAGAGAAAGGGGCTAAAGCGTTGATTATTTGGGATGTGAATCAAGATGCACTAGAAGCCACAGCAGCTGAGTTCGCTTCGCGCGGACGCGTGTATATTTATAAGGTGGATATCACCAACAGCCAACTTGTCGCCAGTACGTATCAACAAATCAAGGATGAATGTGGGGGAGTAGATATCCTGATTAACTGCGCAGGAATCGTCCGTGGAAACAAGACTTTTGATCAACAAACCGAGCAAGATATCCGCCTCACATTTGAGGTTAACACCATTGCTCCAATGATTATCACTAGGGAAATTTTACCCGATATGCTTCGTCGCAATAGTGGTCATATTTGCACGATTGCTTCTGCGGGTGGTATGCTCTCCAACCCTAAAATGTCCGTCTATGCAGCTAGCAAGTGGGCTGCTATTGGCTGGAGTGACTCTGTACGCATTGAACTACAAGAGATGAAATCCAATGTACATGTTACCACCATCGCACCTTACTTCATCAACACGGGTATGTTTAATGGCGTTAAGTCACCCCTTCTGCCAATACAGAAGCCCGAACCTACTGCCAGAAAGATTATCCGTGCCATCGAACGCAACCGCACTTTCCGCGGCATACCTTTTGGCTTCCATTTCATTCGTTTTTGGCAAGCTATTCTGCCAATTCGTGTCTTTGACTTCGTCTTTGGCACAGTTTTTGGCATCTATCATGCAATGGATAATTTCACAGGACGAACTAAATAATCCCTTTACTTGCCACCTGTCTCCATCGTGACTTCATCGTGACCTCATCGTGACCTCATAGGAACTTCACCGAAGGAATACTAAGAGAAAACAAGCAGATTAGTGACAGAAAAACTTGATCATATGAAAGAATACATTTCCACCACCCGCCAAAAACAAAAGGCTTTCTTCCATTCTGGCGCAACCCTTGCGCTACCTTTCCGCAAGCAAATGCTTCGCAAGTTAGCCTCCGCCATGCACCAATACGAGAAGGCACTCGCCGATGCTCTTTGGCAAGATCTTCACAAATCCTACGAAGAGGCATACCTTACCGAACTCAGCATTGTCTATGGCGAGATACGCAATCACTTGCGCCATCTCCGCAAGTGGGCACGCCCCGAACGCAAATGTTCGCCTTTAGCGATCATGCCTGCAACGAGTAAAATCATCAAGCAACCATTGGGCAACACCCTCATCATCGCCCCATGGAACTACCCTGTTCAGTTGCTCCTCAATCCATTGGTAGGTGCTATTTCTTCGGGCTGTACGGCTATGCTGAAGCCTTCGCCATATGTGCCTAATGTATCTCGCGTGCTCACAGAGATGATTCGCTGCACCTTCTCCGAGGAGTATATCGCTATCGTTGAAGGCAACCGTGAGGTGAACAAGATGCTATTGGCAGAGCGTTGGGATATGATCTTCTTCACAGGTAGTCCTGCACTAGGTAAGATGGTGATGGAGTCAGCCGCAAAGACGCTGACGCCTGTGGTATTGGAGTTGGGTGGTAAAAGTCCTTGTATCATCGACGAGGATGCCAATTTGGCAGTCGCTGCCAAACGTGTGGCATGGGGCAAAGCGCTCAATGCAGGACAAACCTGTATTGCACCAGACTACTTGATGATTCATGAAAAAGTAAAAGAGAAATTTCTCCGACTACTTGTTAAGGAATGGAAACACCTACTGACCAAAGATCCACAGAAAGCCAAACACTTTGTGCGCATCGTCAACGACAAAGCACTTGATCGCTTGATTGGATATCTACCATCTACAGGCGAAGCCGATCTACCATCTACAGCGAAGCGATCTACTATCTATTACGGCGGTCAATATGACCGCGCAGAGCGCTATATGAGTCCAACGATATTAACGGATGTAAGTCCAGAGGCACCAGTCATGCAAGAGGAGATTTTTGGTCCTATCTTCCCTGTATTGACCTTCAATCAAATTGAGGAAGTTACGGACTTTGTCGCTAAGCGCGAACGCCCTTTGGCGCTTTATTATTTCGGCAAGAAAGGGGATTATATCCTCCGTCACACCATTTCAGGTGGCACTTGTATCAATGATGTGATTATGCATATTGTAAATGGAAATATGCCATTTGGTGGCGTTGGCAACTCGGGTATGGGTTCGTACCATGGCAAGGAGAGTTTCATGACCTTCTCACATCGCCGTGCAGTAGTGAGCACGCCAACCTTCGTGGACATGCCATTCCGCTATATGCCGTATAAACTCTTCAACCTCATAAAGAAAATGGTGTAAGATCTTTGGTTTTATTTTTACAATAAATTATTCTCACTATTCCATCGCCATTTGTGTTCTCGGACATAAGTGGCGATTTTTTTGTGCAATATTTTGCAGGAATGAAAAAAATGTAGTACCTTTGCAGCGTGAAGTCGCTTGGAAAAGTGTGAAGATTGCATAAAAAGTCGTTTGGAAAAGTGTAATGAATATGCAAAAAGTCGTTTGGAAAAGTGTATAAATAAATTTAATTAACAAATAATCAATCATTTATGTACAGACGCAAGATTGAGTCTTTTTTGTTAGAGTGGAAGAATACTCCTAATCACAAGCCTTTGGTCATCAAAGGTTGTCGTCAATGTGGTAAGACCAGTTCGGTAGTAGCTTTTGCAAAGAAGCACTATAAGCATGTGATTTATATAGATTTTCACGAGCAAGAACAGTTGTGTGCGCTGTTTGCAGGTTCTCTGTCGATTGATTATTTAACAATGGCGATTTCTGCATCCGTGCCAGGTGCACAATTTGTACCAAAGCAGACCTGTCTTGTATTGGATGAAATACAAAATTGCCCTCGCGCGCGTTCCTCTTTGAAATTCTTTATGAAAGATGGAAGATACGATGTGATTTGCACTGGTTCATTGTTAGGCGTGAGTGGATATAAGAATGCCGAACAGATTAAGGCAGAAGACCAAGCGACTATTCCCGTAGGAGCAGAGACTATTGTGGAGATGTATCCTATGGATTTTGAAGAGTGGTTATGGGCAAATGGGATCAATGAGCAAGTGTTTGATTTCCTGCGCAAATCATTACAAGATGAGACTCCTATCCCAGCGGATATCCATCAGCGCTTGCGTCAATTGTTGTTGGAATATGTAGTAGTAGGTGGTATGCCCGAAGCGGTAAAAACCTTCTTTGCTACGCATGATATGAATCAAGTATGTCAAGTGCAAAGGCATATTTTGAATGGCTATCGTGATGATATGATCAAATATGCCCGTGCAGAAGATAAACCACGTATTCGCGAGTGCTTCGATTCTATTCCTCGCCAATTGAGTAGAGACAATAAGAAGTTCACCTACTCAGTGGTGCGCAAGGGTGGTCGTAGCAAGGAGTATATCAGTTGTCTGCAATGGATAGAGGATGCTGGTATTGTGCGCCGTTGCTATAATCTGATGTTGCCAGAATTGCCTTTGAGCGGCAACTCTATCCAAGATTGTTTTAAGGTGTATATGGCTGATACGGGATTATTGGTCAGCATGTTGGACGATGGAACGCAGGGTGATATCTTGCAAGGTAACTTGTGGACATACAAAGGCGCCGTATATGAAAATCTGGTAGCAGATATCTTGGGTAAGATGGGACGAAAGTTATATTACTACCAAAAAGAAAGCGGTTTAGAGATTGATTTTGTGATGCGTTATAAGGGCGAATGTACACTACTGGAGTGCAAAGCCAATACAGGCAATGCCAAATCAGTTAAAACGATACTCAGTCACCCTGATAAATATCATGTAAATGCGGCTATCAAGCTAGGAGATTATAATATAGGTCGATCCGAGCAATTGCTAACCCTTCCCCTTTATATGGCTTTTTTATTGTCAGACTTATAATTGAGATTTGGTTAAGTTCTCAGCACTTTTCCTCCGAGCCTCCCCCGCCTCTAAACACTAAACAGTAGGCGCTTTGCGCCGTTCTCTAAACTGCGACATAGTCGCCGCCTTTCCACCTTACACAAGCGGGGTCCCCGACAAAGTTTGTGACTTTGTGGGGTGCTCTTACACCCTACACCAGAAAAATCACACCAAAGTGCGATTTTTCTTGCACGATTGCAAATTTTTCACCACCTTTGCAGCGAAAATCTCGAAAATGTGTATTTAACGCACTATATAGTAGTATGGAAAACGTGTATTAAATACATATTTTAGTAGTCGAGAAAACCTATCTTCCTCTTTACATGACACCTCTATTATGATAGTGCAATCATAGTAATTCCCCTTTCGCCATTTGTGTTTTCGGACATAAATGGCTTTTTCTTTTCTCTAAACCCTAAAAAAATACTTCGCTACTTTATTCATGAGTAGCGAAGTATTTCCATAATGGAGCAGAATGTAGTGCTTGTACGATTTCGCCTGTTTCGAGCAGTTGTTTCACTTCCTCGCGCTTCAGCACATGCACTCGGATATCTTCTGTAGGCTCTTGATGTTGCTCTCGCAATCGCTCTACTCCAGTTGCTAAGAACGTGTAACTCAAATTCTTATGATTAGTTGGGTTAGGCGATAGAGTCATAAAGAGTTCCCACTCTCCCCCACCAAATCCTGTCTCTTCGCTCAGTTCCCTCTGAGCAGCTTGCAAAGGTGTTTCGCCTGGGTCAATCACACCCGCTACCAATTCATAATGTGTCTCTCCTAAACCATGGCGGTATTGATCTTCCATCACAAAATCACCATCCTTGGTAATCGCTATGACATTGATCCAATCGGGAAAATCCAACACAAACCATGTCGGAATCTGCTTACCTGAAGGCAACTCCACCAACTCTTGGCGCACATTCAACCATGGACCAAGATTCAATATATTCTCAGACTTGAGTACCTTCCAAGCTCTATTTTCTAGTTTCTCAATCATATCAAAATATTTTCAGTTTGCGAACCAATCTAAGCAAACAAGTTGGCACCAATGCCACTAGGGCTAGCAAGATAGTGTTCCATACACCAGGTATGGACACTTTTGCTCTACCCTTCATCATTGCTCTCACGCCACGGCGAGCCAAATAGTCAGGCTGAACGATATACCCTAATACCAAACCCATTTTCGTGAGCCAAGGACGGATATTGTACAATCCCGTATTGATAGCACCCGGAGTGACATCGGTCACATACACACCTTTGCCTTTGAGTTCCACATGCAAGGAACGAGTGAAGTTTCTCAAGAACGCTTTTGTTGCGCTATAACTGCCCAATCGTTGCACAGCAATATCAGCGGTGATGGAGCACATATTGAGGATATACCCTTTACCACGCTTAACCATATCTTGGGCAAAATAGTACATAAGCATAGCGGGAGTATGCATATGCAAGTTAAAGATAAGTTCATTAAAACCTTCCGAGTCATCTAGGAAGTCGCGGTCGTGATATACGCCAGCGTTATTAATCAGTACTTCTACTTCTAGCCCTTGTGTTTGGCAGTAGTCGTATAGTTCTTTGGCGGCTGTTTGTACACCTAGATTGCGCACCAATGAGAGTACTTCTACGGAATACTCTTGGCGAAGAAGTGCCGCTTTGTCGTGTATTGCCTCTTCGTTACTTACAATAAGGAGATTATATCCTTTGCTTGCCATTACTCGGGCATATTCATAACCACATCCCGAACTAGCTCCTGTGATAATTGCGTACATATACTCTTTACTTTCAACATTCAACATTCAACTTTCGACTCCTCTCAACTCTTAACTCTCAACTCTCAGTTAACTCTAACCGCCCACAAAGGTAGTACTTTTTTTTCAAATACCCAAACGATAATCAAAAAAATGGGTATCTACAAAAGTTTTCTTCTTTTTGTTTGGACATGTGCTAGAATTTTAGTACCTTTGTACGCAATATCGTTAATGTAGAGATTTTATGGTTTATGGTTTATAGTTTATAGGAAAAGAAACCAGCGTAGCTGTATCCTCCGCCTATACACCCTACACCCTACACTTTCAACATTCGACTTTCGACATTAGACATTTCAACACATATACATTATGGCAGACGACAAGAAAATTATTTTCTCGATGGTGGGCGTGAGCAAGAGTTTCTCGCCACAAAAACGAGTATTGAATGACATTTACCTGAGTTTCTTCTACGGTGCTAAGATTGGTATCATCGGTCTCAACGGTGCAGGTAAATCTACCCTATTGAAGATCATCGCGGGTATTGAAAAGAACTACGAAGGTGAGGTGGTATTCTCACCAGGATATAGCGTAGGTTACTTGGAGCAAGATCCACAGTTAGACCCTGAGAAGACTGTTCGCGAATGCGTACAAGAAGGTGTACAACCTATCATGGATATGCTCGCTGAGTATGATGCTATCAACATGGCTTTCGCAGAACCAGATGCTGACTTCGACAAGTTGCTAGCCCGTCAAGCAGAGTTGCAAGACAAACTTGATAGTGCAGATGCATGGAATATAGACACCCGCCTAGACCGCGCTATGGACGCTTTGCGTTGTCCTGCGGATGACGCATTGGTTAAGCACCTCTCTGGAGGTGAGCGCCGCCGCGTAGCATTGTGCCGTCTTTTGTTGCAACAACCTGATATTCTTCTCCTTGACGAGCCTACCAACCACTTGGATGCCGAGTCTATCGACTGGCTTGAGCAACACTTGCACCAATATGCTGGTACTGTTATCTGTATTACCCACGACCGCTACTTCCTCGACAATGTAGCAGGTTGGATCTTAGAGTTGGACCGCGGTGAAGGTATTCCATGGAAGGGCAACTACTCTTCATGGTTGGAGCAAAAGACTGCTCGTATGGCTATGGAAGAGAAGCAAGCTAGCAAGCGTCGCAAGAC
>JAZQSZ010000135.1:0-2976 GCA_045630365.1 Paludibacteraceae bacterium
TAGGTTACTAGCATCTTGCAAACGACCAGACTCGCTAGAACGAGCACTAGCGTTATAGAGACCCATCCAAGCCATCTCTACGTATTCTTGTGGACTAGTGATTACATCATACATTGGCAACAAGTGCATGTTTGCACCATACTTTACGTCAACATCAATCTTGCCTTCTTCGCCAGAATTACCTTTTTTAGTAGTAATTACTACCACGCCGTGAGCACCGCGGCTACCATAGAGAGAAGTAGCGGTAGCATCTTTCAAGATGGTGGTAGAGGCAATATCTCCTGGATCAATCGCAGAAATGTCTCCGTCGTAGGCTACACCATCCACTACATATAATGGAGATGAACCATTGATGGAACCGATACCGCGAACGCGAATTGAAGCGTTTGTACCAGGTTGACCAGAAGTGGTAACAACTTGCACACCAGCAACTTCGCCAGCAAGGGCTTTGGAGATTTCTGATGGGCTTTTATTCTCAATTGTCTCTGCATTAACTGCTTGTGCAGAACCTGCGAAACTACCCTTGGAAACGTTTCCGTATCCTGTAACGACAACTTCTTGAATTACCTCAGTTGCCTCTTGAAGTACAACAATAACGCGATCTTTAATGGTTACTTCTTGGGTCTGCATACCGATGAAGCTAACAATCAAGGTAGTTGCGTCAGCAGGCACATCAAGCAAGAATTCTCCGTCGTAGTCTGTAATAGTACCAGTTGTAGTGCCTTTAACTTGCACACTAGCACCAATCACTGGCTCGTTCTTAGAATCCAAGACTTGACCACTAACTTGTTTCTGAGCCAACATGCTGAGGCTGAGTAAGCATAAAGCTAATAGGGTGAAAATCTTTTTCATACTTATTGTTTGTTGATAATTTATATACAAAATAGTGCTTTTTTCTTACGTTAGTAAAAATGATATGCGCAAATAACCGTACAAAGGTACTGCTTTTTTTTTATATGACCAAATATTTTGACAAAAAAGTGTGATAAAATATGTTTTTTAACATTTTCTGTTCGTTTTTTGACTTTTCTGATAGCAAAATGTCGTATGTGCAAATTTTATGCCATTTTGTCAGTCAAAAGTACAAGTGGCAAGGTTTTTGATAATTATGAGTTGTGAATTATGAATTAAGAATTTTGAATTAACCAAACAAATATATATAGTATGAGTAAAAAAGGTAATATCGGGGTAACATCGGATAACATTTTCCCTGTAATCAAAAAGTTTCTCTATTCAGATCATGAGATTTTTCTACGCGAGTTGATTAGTAACGCCGTAGATGCTACACAAAAACTTAAAACCCTCGCTAGTGTAGGTGAGGCGAAATGTGAGTTAGGTGATACGCGCGTACGCGTAATAATAAATAAGGATAAGAAAACCCTGACCGTACAAGATCATGGTATCGGTATGACCGCAGAGGAAGTAGATAAGTATATCAACCAAATTGCTTTCTCTGGCGCCGAGGAGTTTGTCAATAAGTACAAAGACAAAGCGGAAGCCATCATTGGTCACTTTGGTCTTGGTTTCTATTCTGCTTTTATGGTGGCAGACAAAGTGGAAATCTTCTCTTTGAGTTACAAAGACGATGCACAGGCAGTGCACTGGTCTTGCGATGGTTCACCAGAATACAGCATGGAGGAAACTATCAAGGCAGAACGCGGAACAGATATTGTCCTTCACATTAATGAGGAATATACTCAGTATCTGGAAGATGCAACGGTAGAAGGTCTGTTGACTAAATATTGTAAGTTCCTTCCTGTCGAGATTGCTTTTGGCATGAAGAAAGAGTGGAAGGACGGCAAGCAAGTAGAAACTGGCGAGGAAAACATCATCAATGATACCAATCCTGCTTGGACACGCAAACCTGCTGACCTGACCGAAGAGGATTATACGAAGTTCTATCATCAACTCTATCCTCATCAAATGGATGAACCACTCTTCCATATCCATTTGAATGTAGATTATCCATTCAACCTCACGGGTGTATTGTACTTCCCTAAGATCAAGAATAATATTGATATTCAACGCAATAAGATTCAATTGTACTGCAACCAAGTGTTTGTGACCGACGAGGTGGAGAATATCGTGCCACAATACTTGACATTGCTTCATGGTGTGATTGACTCACCAGATATTCCATTGAATGTGAGCCGTTCGTACCTACAAAGCGACAACAATGTGAAGAAGATCTCTAACCACATAACCAAGAAGGTTGCTGACAAATTGGCAGAGATATTCAAGAACAACCGCGAGGAGTTTGAACAAAAATGGGATGACATCAAGCTCTTCATCCAATATGGTATGCTCTCAGATGAGAAATTCTATGATCGTGCAGTAGGTTTTGCCCTCTTGAAGAATATGGATGGCAAGTATGCTACTTTTGCTGAGTACAAAGATCAAGTGAAAGAAAATCAAACAGATAAGAATGGCGATTTGATTATTCTTTATGCACAAGATGCTGATGCTAGTTATGCGTATATTCAGCGTGCTAAGGAGAAGGGTTATGATGTGCTCTTGATGGACGGCGAGTTGGATGTACATGCTATGTCGCAATATGAGCAAAAGAGCTTTGAGGCGACAGATGGCAGCAAACTAGCTGTTCGCTTTGTACGCGTGGATTCTGATGTGATCGAGAATATTATTCAAAAAGAAGATAAAGCCAAGGTGGAACTCACTGCTAGTGAGGAAGATGCATTGCGCTATTCATTCGAGTCTCAGTTGCCAAAAACCGATCAAACCCGCTATGATGTAAGTTTGGAAGCCGTTTCTGCAGATGCACTTCCTGTTTTCTTGACCCAAAACGAGTTTATGCGCCGTATGAAAGAGATGTCAGCGCATCAACAAGGTATGGCGTTCTATGGCAATATGCCTGACCAATACAACCTCGTGGTAAATACTGCCAATGAGAAGGTGAAAAACCTCTTGGCGGATATTACCACAGCTTGCGAGGCAGGCGTAAGTCCACTTTTGGAGCAA
>JAZQSZ010000136.1:0-3227 GCA_045630365.1 Paludibacteraceae bacterium
GTGATCTTCCTCCATGGTTGCACCTACGGCTTGTGCGATATGGAACTCTGCACGTTGCTTAGGATGCTCGTTGTGTCGAATATAATAAGTCAGACCATTATCCAACTTGCCCACGCGTACTGCAGAATCAATAGGCAACGCTTGTGGTTGTTGCGCTGTAGCGACGAGCGACAACGCTAGCACTAGAATGCTTAGAATCAACTTTTTCATATCTTTGTTTTTTAGATTGTTTCGTTCTCAGTGGCAGTGGTCTCATAGGCTGAACTCTCTGTTGGAGTCTTTGTCTCCTGTGGTTGCTCTCCCACTTCCTCTTTCTTTTTGCGAGGCGCACGTTTCTTTTTTGGTTGCTCTACCTCAGCTGCTTGCATAGCCTCATTTGCCTCTATGATTTCATCCGTGCGACTAGTCCAAGGGCGAGCACCTAAGATGGCCTCTACATCCTCGGAGGTAATCACCTCTTTCTCAATCAAGAGTTCTGCCAACTTGTTGTGACCTTCTGCGTTCTCCTCTAGGATTTTCTTTGCGCGTGCCATTTGCTCAGCAATGATAGCTGCCGTTTCGGCATCGATGACTTCGGCTGTTTTCTCGGAATAAGGTTTGGTGATTCCCATATCATATCTGCCGGTGGAATCGTAGTAACTCAAGTTTTTGAGTTTGTCCGACATACCATAGTATGCCACCATGGCGTATGCTTGCTTGGTGGCACGCTCCAAGTCATTGAGTGCACCCGTAGAAGTCTGCTTGAGGAATACTTCCTCTGCCGCACGACCACCAAGGAGCGAACACAAGTTGTCCATAATATGGTCTTTGTTCGTCAATTGTCTTTCCTCTGGCAAGTACCACGCTGCACCTAATGCCATTCCACGAGGAACGATAGTCACTTTCACGAGTGGATTACCATAACGCAACAACCAAGAGATCGTAGCGTGACCTGCCTCATGATATGCCACAGAGCGTTTCTCTTCCTCGGTCATCACTTTGTTCTTACGCTCCAAACCACCAATAATGCGATCGACCGCGTCCATAAAATCTTGCTTAGTCACTTTCTTATGATCTTTACGCGCAGCAATCAAGGCAGCCTCGTTGCAGACATTCGCGATATCTGCACCCGAGAAACCTGGGGTTTGTTTTGCTAAGAAGTTGATATCTATCGTGTTATCCAACTTGATAGGTGCAAGGTGTACACCAAATATCTCTTTGCGCTCTTGCAAGTCTGGCAACTCCACATGGATCTGACGATCAAAACGTCCTGCACGCAACAAAGCTGAATCCAAGACATCTGCACGGTTCGTAGCTGCCAAAATGATCACACCAGAGTTGGTACCAAAACCGTCCATCTCGGTGAGCAATTGGTTCAATGTAGACTCACGCTCATCGTTACCTCCGCCCATCGCATTGTTGCGACCACGAGCACGACCGATAGCGTCGATCTCATCGATAAAAATGATTGCAGGTGATTTCTCTTTGGCTTGACGGAACAAGTCGCGTACACGACTCGCACCCACACCCACGAACATCTCCACAAAGTCACTACCTGACATTGAGAAGAATGGTACATTTGCTTCACCTGCTACTGCCTTGGCAAGCAATGTCTTACCTGTTCCTGGAGGGCCTACCAATAATACTCCTTTTGGAATTTTACCACCCAGGTCAGTGTATTTCTTAGGCTCTTTCAAGAAGGACACAATCTCCTCCACCTCTTGTTTAGCGCCTGCCAAACCTGCTACATCTTTGAAGGTTACTTTGCCTTTTTTATCTTTATCAAACACTTCCGCTTTGGCTTTGCCGACATTGAATATGCCACCAGGACCTCCGCCCGCAGCGTTGGCCATACCACGACTTATCCATACAAAGAAGAGCACGATCAAAGCGAAAGGCAAAATATTGACCAAGATCAAGTACCAATCTCCTTTGGATTTGGCATAACTCACATCAATAGCCGCCTTACCAGCCTCTTTGCGTGTAAGGTTTACATATTCAATATACTTAGCAAACTCCTCTACCGAAGGAACTAGAACATTGAGTTCGCCTTTGGATTTCTCTCCCGCCTCTTGGTTACTAAACACTAAGGCGTATTTCTCTGGGCGGATCTTAGCTTTCGCTGTATTGTCATCATATACTACAACGGAAGCAACTGCATCGTTGTTAATGTATGCAGTAAACTTGGTATAACTCAGGTCTTTATCTGCACCTTTCTCTCCTCCAATTGGGAAGAAAAAGAATACCAATAGACCTACCATAATAGCATAATAGATCCACGACCAGCGTGACTTCTTAGGTTGTTGTTTTTGATTAGGTTGTTTAGGTTTTTGTTCTGCCATAATTCTTAATTCTTAATTCAAAATTCTTAATTCAAAATTAGACTTCTGGTATTTCTGTGATTTTACCATCAGCCCATAGGTGCTCAATGTCGTAGTAAGCGCGTGGCTCACGTTGCATAATATGCACGAAGATATTTCCGTAATCCAATACGATCCATTCTGCGTTGTCACGACCATCTACAAATAATGGGTGTACGTGTGTTTGTGTACGAACAAAACTATCCACTTCATCAGCGATAGCGCACACTTGGGTGTTTGATCCACCTTCGGCAATGATAAAATACTCCGCTGGCGCAACTTCTAGTTTGCGCAAATCCACGGTAACAATTCGTTGTCCCTTACGATTTTGAATACCTTCGATAATCGTCTCTAATAATTTCTTTGTTGATACTTCTTTCTTCATTATTGCATTTATATTTTATTCTTCTAGATAGCCCTTCCATTTAGGGAGGGGTTGGGGTAGGCTTTCCTACTTCCTTACAAAATCCTTGCCAAACAGTCTCTGCTCTGCCATTTTGGCATAATGGCACAAATTCGGTGCAAAATTACTAAAATTCTTCGAATTACGCAAGTCTTTATATAAAAATTATATAAAACGATTCTTTTTGATCTTTTTTACTCCCCTAGTTTGCCCTCTATCTCCATTGGAACCTCATCGGAACCTCATCGGAACCTCATCGGAACCTCATTGGAACCTCGCCGTATCTTCACCATAGGATTACCATAGGATTACCATAGGATTCCGCTACCGTTATCGAATAAATACCTGTATTGACCCCCATTTTTTGGACACATTAAGTTCTTAATTATGAGACCAAAAGTGTCATTAGAGTTAAAAATGGAGGCGTTAAAATTGCTTCAAACAGGCTTATCCGTTCAGTCCGTAAGTAAACAGTTTCGGATTAC
>JAZQSZ010000137.1:0-22848 GCA_045630365.1 Paludibacteraceae bacterium
TTAGTGTTTAATGTTTAATGAAAGATATATGAAAGTAGAAAATCAAAAAGTAGTGACGCTGGAGTACGATTTGTACGTGGATGGCGAGAATGGACAAGAAGAAATGATGGAGAAAGCCACAGCTGAAGCTCCGTTGGTATATTGCCATGGCGAAGGCATGATGTTGCCAGCCTTTGAGCGAGCAATGGAAGGTCTTGCAGAGGGTGAGGCTTTTGATTTTCGCATACCTTGCGAAGAAGCCTATGGTGAGTACGACACCGATGGTGTACTCCAACTAGACAAGAAGATGTTTTATAATGGTGATGGCGAGTTCGACTCTGAGCGCGTATATGTGGGAGCTATTGTGCCAATGAATACCGCTGATGGTCAAGTGATCAATGCACAAATCGCAGAGATTACCAAAGAGCATGTGACAATCGATTTGAATCATCCTTTGGCAGGTGCGAACTTGCACTTTGTGGGTAAGGTACTCCATATTCGTCAGGTGACAGAGGGCGAGTTGAAAGCGCTTCATCATCGTGGTTGTGGCGGTTGCGGTGGTAACTGCGGTGGCGGCGACTGTGGCGGCGACTGTAAGGAAGGTGGTTGCGGAGGCAATTGTCATTGCTAATCCTTGCTTGAAATCTCGGAGAACTATCGTCAAACATTCGGTGAGCTTCCGATGAGGTTCCGATGAAGTTCCGATGAGGTTCCGATGCAAACAGGGGGCAATCTAAGGGCATATAAAAGGAATCCCCTAGGGGATATCGCAGAGATATCACTATGTGTGATAAAGAGATAGCTACAAGTAAAGCAAAGATTATCTTGCTGATTTACAATTCAATGTGCTTGGCGAGAATCTCTTCGTCTAGAAAAAGAGAAGCGGAATCCGAGAATTTAGTGGCGGATTCAGTAGTTAGGAATGTACAACTACCAGTTGATCCTGCTATTGCTCGCTCGGAAATGTCTTTATGGCGTTCTAGATAATCGGCCAAACTCTCTGCCACAATTTCGCCTTGAGCAATGACCGAAACGCTTTGTTGAGAGATAGTCTGTTTGGCAAGGAACGCTTCTATTTTCTCTTGTAGCAAAGGGTAGTGGGTGCAACCCAAGATGATTGTGTCAATGAGCGGATCACGCTCTAGGAGTTCGGTCAAGTACTTCTCTACAAAGTAGTCAGCGCCTTCTTGTAGATGTTCGCCTGATTCAATGAGCGGTACCCACATCGGACAAGCCTGTTGAGTAATGATGAGTTTAGGGTTTTGCTTCTGCAACTCGATGACATAACTCTCCGAAGCAACGGTGCCAGGGGTGGCCAATACACCTATATGATTTGTGCGCGTGCGCGTAGGCACGACTTCTACCGTAGGGCGGATTACGCCTAAAACACGTAGTTCGTTGGGGTTAATATCGTGCTGTTGAATGGTGCGCAGCGCTTTGGCGCTGGCGGTGTTACAAGCCAAAATAATCAAGTTGCAACCTTGTTCGTGTAGGTAGTTGACAGCCTGAAGGGTGTACTCGTAAATGACATCAAATGAACGTGTTCCGTAGGGTGCACGGGCATTATCGCCCAAGTACAAATAATCGTATTGGGGAAGTAGTTGGCGTATGTGATTAAAGATGGTCAGTCCGCCATAACCGCTGTCAAAAATGCCTATCATTTGAGTCAAAAGTCGAATGCCAAAAGTTGAAAGTCGGGTTGATTTTCGCTGCAAAGGTATAAAAAATAAATAAAATACGCAAATTATTTGCATAAATGGTATTATTTTTGTATCTTTGCAGCCGAATAGTAGCTTTAGGCGTGCTATATGTAATTTAGAATAAATTAAATCGCGAAAAATATGAAATTTAATGTATCAAGTACGAAGTTGTTTGCTCAATTGCAAGCAGTAAGTCGTGTGATTGCTGCAAAGAATAGTTTGCAGATTTTGGAGTGTGTGTTGTTTGACCTAGAGGGCGATGTTTTGACCTTGACCGCATCAGATAGCGAGACAACGATTCGCACTAGTTTGACCGTGGAAAATGCAGAAGGCGCTGGTAAAGTGGCTGTAGTTGGTAAGATGTTGTTGGAGACCCTCAAGGAGTTCTCTGAGCAACCTTTGACTTTCCATATTGATGAGCAAAACTTTAGTCTCAATATCACCAGTGCTAATGGTACTTATAGTTTTGTAGGTGCCAATGGTATGGAGTATCCTGAGATGCCAATGGAGGATGGTGAGAATACCTTCAGCATGCCATCTAACGTCCTTCTTGAGGCTATCAATAAGACTCTTTTCTGTACTGCGGATGATGAGCTTCGCCCTGTGATGAATGGTATTTTCTTTGACTTGAACGAGGAGAAGATTACCATGGTTGCTACCGATGCACACCGTTTGGTACGTTACGCTAACGATGGTGTTAAGGGTGCGCAAGCGGTTAGCTTTATTCTGCCTAAGAAACCTGCTCAACTTCTTCGTCAAGTACTTCAAAAAGAGGCTGAGGATGTGGTGGTTACCTTCGGCCAAAAGAATGCTAAGTTTGTTTTCGGTACCACTGTGATTGTTTGCCGTCAAATCGAAGGCCGTTTCCCTAACTACAATGCAGTTATTCCACAAAATAACACCAATAAAGTGGTAGTAGATCGTCAAACCCTGATCAACGCTTGTAAGCGTGTGGCTGTGTTTGCTAATACCGGTACTAGCCTCTTGAAATTGGCATTGAGCGAGAATAGCATCAAGATTTCTGCACAAGATATTGACTTCTCTACTTCTGCCGAAGAGACCATCGCATGCGATTACGCAGGAATGCCTATGTCTATTGGCTTTAAGGCGCCATTCCTCATTGAGATTCTTTCTAACATCGCTTCTCAAGATGTAGTATTGCAATTGGCTGACCCTGCTCGTGCAGGTTTGATCCTTCCATCTGAGAACGAGGAAGGTCAAGATTTGCTCGTGTTGCTTATGCCAATGTTATTGAACGACTAATGAAACTGAAATTGACTCGCCCGCTGGTTTTCTTCGATTTGGAGACCACGGGATTGAATATAGCATCCGATAGGATTGTTGAATTGAGTTATTATAAGGTCTTTCCCGACGGCAGTTCGGAGGGAAAGACCTTCCGCATTAAACCTACTATGATGATGCTCGGACAGGAGGTGCAGATGCATATCTCCGATGAGGCGAGTGCAGTGCATGGTATCTATGACGAGGATTTGGCTTCTTGCCCTACCTTCAAGGATATTGCACCTCAGTTGGTAGCCGCTTTGGCAGATGCGGATTTAGCAGGATATAACTCCAATCATTTTGACCTCCCTCTCCTGGCAGAAGAGTTGTTGCGTGTAGGCATGGATGTTGATCTCAAGTCCAAACGCATGATTGATGTCTTTACTATCTTCCAGCGTCAGGAACCTCGCTCGTTGGTGGCTGCCTATAAGTTCTATTGTGGCAAGGATTTGACCAACGCCCATGCTGCGGATGCTGATACGATGGCCACTTATGAGGTGCTAAAGGCGCAGTTGGAGCGTTACGAATTGCCTCAGGATGTCAATGGTCTAGCAGACTATACAACTGGTTCCGTACGCTTTGCCGATTTTGCAGGTCGTATTGCCTATGACGCGGACGGCGTGGAAATATTCAATTTTGGTAAGTACAAAGGCCAACGCGTAGCGGATGTTTTCCGTCGTGATAATGGGTATTATGGGTGGATTCTTCAAGGCGATTTTCCACAATATACCAAGGCCGTGGTTACCCGCATTTATATCTCCCTCCGTCGCTAACCCCTGAACTTCTAACCCCCTGAACTTCTGAACCCCTAAACAATGAATAACTCTCTTACCATACTGGGATCGGGTAGTGCGATGCCTACATTCCAGAACTCGCCTTCGGGGCAAGTAGTGGAATTGTGTGACAAGTCCTTCTTGGTGGACTGTGGTGAGGGTGTGCAGATTACCATGCGCCAGTTGGGTGTTAAGACAGCTCGCTTGTACACGGTGCTGATTTCGCATCTTCATGGCGATCATTGTTTTGGACTCATAGGTTTGATTTCCACTCTTGGTATGATGAATCGCACCCAACCCTTGCATATCTATGCGCATGGTGATTTGGAGAAATTGCTTCGTCCTATGTTGGATTATCATTGCCAGGATTTGTCCTATGAGGTTGTGTTTCACGCGATTAATCCGCGCAAACGAGAGGTGATATGGGAAGATCGTACTTTGACCATCGAGTCTATTCCGCTCAAGCATAAGGTGCCTACTTGTGGTTTCCTCTTTACAGAGAAACATCGTGATCAGGAACCTCGCAAACGCTATGCATATTGTTCGGATACGATGTATCGTGAGCAGATTGTAGAGCAGATTGCGGGTGTGGATGTCTTGTATCACGAGACAACCTATACCGAGAAGGATGCAGATAAGTGCAAGAAGCATACACACTCTACTGCTAAGCAGGCAGCTAATATAGCGCGTCTAGCAGGAGCTGGAAAACTGGTGATAGGTCATTTTAGTGCACGCGAAGATAATCATAATCTCTTTCTAGAGGAGGCAAAAGAGGTGTTTGAGAATACGGTCCTTGCCGTCGAACGTACCACTATTGACATCTAACCTCTAGAACCTTTAGAACTTTTAAAACCTTTAGAACAGCGACTCTGTCGCGTTTAGAACTGTCCTAAAATATGGCCAAACCCAAAATACAATATGTCTGTTCCTCATGCGGCGCTAAAGCTCCCCAAATGATTGGGCGCTGCCCTGTCTGTGGAGAGTGGGGTACATACCAAGAGGAAGTCTCCCACGATACCCCTACCAAAAAAGGAGTCATCACACGCGGCAGTACGCCGCAGCGTATTCAGGATGTCAAAGCGCAAGAGGAGATGCGAATCGACATGCAATCCTCTGAGTTAAATCGTGTGCTCGGAGGAGGATTGGTGCCCGGCAGTCTAGTACTTTTGGGTGGTGAACCTGGTATCGGAAAATCAACTCTAGCACTTCAAGTACTCATGAAAATGGGGGGCCAAAAGACCCTCTATGCCAGCGGTGAGGAGAGTGCTAAACAACTCAGACTTCGTGCTGAACGCCTCGCAGGATCTCCTGATAATCTGTATATTATGGCCGAAACATCCTTGGAGCGTATCCTGGATAGTGTGACCGAATTACAACCTGAGATCGTCGTGGTGGATAGTATCCAGACTATTGGCACAGAGACCATAGAAGCTAGTATCGGCAGTCTCTCGCAAGTGCGCGAATGTGCCGCACGAATACTCCAATACGCCAAGGAGAAAAATGTTCCTTTTATCATCGTAGGACATATCAACAAAGAGGGTTCTTTGGCGGGTCCCAAAGTGCTAGAGCATATCGTAGATACCGTCCTGCAGTTTGAAGGAGACCAACACTACGTCTACCGCATCCTGCGTGCACAGAAGAATCGTTTTGGTAGTACGAGTGAACTCGGTATTTTCGAGATGCAACAGGATGGTTTGCGCGAGGTGAGCAATCCAAGCGAACTCCTACTCTCGAATAATCGGGACGGATTATCGGGCATCGCTATCGCTGCTGCGGTAGAAGGTGTGCGCCCGTTGTTGATTGAAGTTCAGGCACTTGTGGCTAGTGCAGCCTATGGTACACCACAACGCAGTAGTACCGGTTTTGATGCTCGACGACTCAATATGTTGTTGGCTGTTTTGGAGAAGAGAGTGGGCTTCAAGTTGCTTCAAAAAGACGTCTTTGTCAACATCGCAGGCGGTATTCGTGTCAACGATCCGGCTATAGATTTGGCCGTTTTGGCGGCTGTTTTGTCCTCCAATATGGATATCGAACTCGATGAGCAAACCTGCATCACTGGCGAGGTGGGATTAGCAGGTGAAATACGCCCGGTTAATCGCATCGATCAGCGTATTCGTGAGGCGGAAAAACTAGGTTTTAAAACGATTATAGTGCCAAAAGGACAAAAATATAACACCCAAAATCTTAAGATCAATGTGGTCGAAATTTCGCGTGTTGTGGATGCATTTAAATTTTTATTTAAAAAATAATTTGCATATGTCAAAAAAAAGTTGTACCTTTGCCGGCTGAATATTGAAAATAACTATCTTAAGGTAAAAGATTATGAATAAATGTAAATTTTTGGTAGTGTTAGTGGCTCTTTTTATGCCTATGTGGATGACTGTGGCAAGTGGTGCTTCTAATGCTCGCGAGCACCTTGACCGCTTTGAGTTCGGTTTGTCTGCAGGCGTGGGTTTTTATGTGAATCAAGAAGATCCGCTTAATAATGACCAATTTAGCCGAATACATGTCTACGATGTTCTAGGTTTTGGTGAGAAAACTAATTGGGGATGGCCAGGTATTGAAACCTTTGGTTTTATGTTTGGTTATCGTATTGATACTCGTTGGCACGTTAAGTTGCAAACGACCCGTCAACGTATTTGTTTTGCGGAGTATGCTCAAGGTAGCGATTTGAAAAATGTGTACTACAATGCAATGTGGCATGTGGATGCTATGGCTGAGTATAATATCCTTCCATTGTCCAATGTGATGATGTCCAAACGTGGCATGTATAACGTGGTACCATACGTAGGTTTTGGTCTTGGTCTTACTATGTACAATCCTGTTGCTACTTTTAGAGCGCAAGAGATGCGCAACTCAATGGGCGAGCCTTATTACGTGAAGAGAGGTACCATGTATCCTCGTGTTGGTTCTATCCCTGTTGCTTATGATGTGGAGAAACGCAAGGTGACAGAGTGGGGACCTAATCCTGTTGATTGTGCCTTCTATATCCCTGTGGCTGTCGGTGTAAAATGGCGTGCCAATGATAATATTCAGCTCAAGGCTACTTTCCAATATAACTTCTACTCAAGATCTAATCTTGAAGGTGCTTCTTACAATGAGACCTATACTCCTAATAGCCCTACTGTTGAGCAGTTGGCTGAGTATGTTGGAATTAGTCATGACTGTCTTTTCTCACTTACTGCTATCTTTAACTTCGGTAAGTGGTATGAGGATCGTTTGATTGCTTACTAATCTGTGACGAAAGGAATCTGTCGTTATACGGTAATTGGCTTAGGATTGGTGTGGATGTTACTGACGTCCACATCAGTTTTTGCTACTAATCGTTTTTATCGCTTAGAGATCGGTGTGCAAGCTGGTGCTGGCTACTACATGGGCGAATTGGCAGAGTATGCTTTTGTTTCAGTAGGTGAGTCTTATGGCTTCCAACTCCGTTGCAAGATTGATGAGCGTTGGGCGTTGCAGTTCAAAGGGCAGAGACAGAGAGTGATAAATACTTTTGAAGAGGAGAACGAGTGGGGCGTTGCTGCAGGAACATACCATACACCAATGTGGCATTTTGATCTTACCGGTGAGTATAACTTCTTTCACTTTGGTTTGGATGAGCATGACGTGAGAATGCACCCCATTACGCCGTTTATCTTCTTAGGTGTGGGTTTGACTGCTCATAACGTGTTGGCTTCTAATGAAGCAGATTATCCGCTTGTGGGTTGGAAAAAGCGATTGGACGAACAAGGTGATGTGGTGCGCAAATACCATGAGCCTGATTTCGCGATGTATATCCCCATAGGAGTGGGTGTGAAGTGGAAGTTCGCTCCTCGTTGGCAGTTGCAGTTGGCGTGGCAACATCAGATCTATATGTCAAACGGCGATGGTCTAGAAGGTGTGATAACTCAGGATAATCCATCTAAGTTCAATGACTCATACCAAATGAATGGATCAAATATTTTGAATAATGATATAACTTCTACCTTGACTCTCGGAGTCGTGTTTGAGTTTGCACGTGAGAAGAAAGTTTGTGTAGAATGTCAAGATGATGATTATTTCTAATGGGATACAAGGAGCAAATCAATCAAGATAGAATCCCACGCCATATAGCCATTATTATGGATGGTAATGGTCGTTGGGCTAAACGTCAAGGCTTAGCACGTATGTTTGGTCACAAACAAGGTGTTGAGACTGTTCATCGCATTACGGAAGCAGCGGCTGAGTTAGGCATCCAATATCTGACTTTGTATGCCTTTTCTACCGAAAACTGGAATCGTCCTAAAGAAGAGGTAGATGCACTCATGGTCTTGTTGGTGGATACCATTGTCAAGGAAACACCTACTCTGATGAAGAATAACATCGTGCTACAGACCATAGGTGATCTAAGTCGTTTGCCACAAGCCACACGTGACAAGTTTCTAGAGTGTATTGAGCAAACCAGTCAGAATACGGGTCTCACCCTTATCATTGCCCTTAGTTATAGTGCACGTTGGGAGTTGATCCAAGCCGCTAAACATATTGCCCAAGCGGTTCAAGAAGGCCAAATCTTGCTTGAGGATATCAACGAAGAAGTCGTGGCTAATCATCTTACTACTGCCCAATACCCTGATCCTGATTTGCTCATTCGAACTAGCGGTGAATTGCGTATCAGCAATTTCTTGCTTTGGCAATTGGCTTATTCTGAAATGTATTTTACTCCTTGTTTATGGCCAGAGTTTACCAACGAGGAGTTCTATCGTGCAATAGTGGACTATCAAGGTCGTGAAAGAAGATTTGGAAAAACTAGTGAACAGATTTAGTATTATCATATTGTTTGCCTTTTTACTTGCCCTCCCTTTGAGTGCGCAGGTGGACTCTGTGTCAGTTGCAGGGGGAGATACTGCACATATAACTGTGGTTGATTCTATTGAGCCTCCAACCCCACTGCCTGTTATTGAATATACCTTGCAACGCAAGACCTATGAGATCGCGGATATCCAGGTGACGGGTGCGGATAATTACGAAGATTTCGTGCTGATCGGTTTCTCTGGACTAGCTGTTGGAGATAAGATCGAAGTGCCTGGTGATCAAATCACCAAGTCGCTCAAGCGTTTCTGGAAACAAGGCTTGTTCTCTGACATCAAGTTCAAGGCGACCAAGATTGAGGGGGATAAGATCTGGTTGGAAATCGCGCTCAAACAACGCCCTCGTGTTTCTGAAATCGTGTATAATGGATTGAAGAAAACCGAACAAGAGGACCTGGAAGTTAAGGTGGGTATCAAACAAGGGGGACAGATGACACCTGACCTTGCGGATCGTGCTAAGAAAATCATTACCAAGTATCTCGAAGAAAAAGGTTTCTATCATACCGAGGTCAAGGTGCTTCAGTTCGATGATGCGGCTCGCCCTGGTTATGTGAAAGTGGCGGTCAATGTCAATAAGAAAGATAAGACTCGTGTGGGTCAGCTGTATGTTACAGGTAACCAGGCGCTTACACATACACAAATCAACCGCGCGATGAAGAAAACCAATGATAATAATATTGTCAATCTCTTCCGTACCAAGAAGTTCGTAGAGAAGGAATTTGAAAATGACAAAAAACTTATCATTGAGAAATACAACGAGATTGGTTACCGTGATGCACAGATTATCGCAGATAGCGTGGTGCAATCGCCCTATGACTCTACTCGTGTGGATGTGTATCTCACCATTGATGAGGGTAATAAGTATGTCTTCGGTGATATCTCTTGGGTAGGTAATACCGTTTATCCATACGATTATCTCAATGCGGTGTTGGGTATTAAGAAAGGCGATACCTATAACCTTGCCGAACTTAACAAACGTCTCAACGAGGATGATGATGCGGTGGCCAAACTCTATACGGACCAAGGTTATCTCTTCTTTAATGTCAATCCTGTAGAGGTGCGCATCGACAATGATTCGATTGACTTCGAGATGCGTATGTACGAGGGCAAACCTGCTACCATCAATCAGATTAATATAGTAGGTAACACGCGCGTGTACGAGCACGTGGTGCGACGCGAACTCTATACCAAACCTGGTCAACTCTATAGCCAGTCCGATATCATGCGTTCGCTCCGCGAGTTGGCGCAGATGGGACACTTCGATCAAGAGAAACTCGTTCCAGATATCCAACCTAATCCTGAGGATGGTACGGTAGATATTACCTACCAATTAGAGACCAAGTCTAGCGACCAAATCGAGTTCTCATTGGGTTGGGGTGCTACTGGTCTTGTGGGCTCGTTGGGACTCAAGTTTACCAACTTCGCTATCCAAAACCTCTTCAACCCTAAGAGCTATCGTATTGTGCCTCAAGGTGAAGGCCAAACCTTTAGTATCAATGCCCGCACCAATGGTCGATACTATACATCCGCCTCCATCTCTTTCCTTGAGCCTTGGTTGGGTGGTAAGCGTCCTAACTCTCTTAGTGCAAGTGTCTTCTTTGCGGCACAGTCTGGTTACTCTGATCGCTATTATCAAGCCTACGAGAATCTATACAATAACTATTATTATAGTTATGCTTATTCGGGTAACTCCGATTATCTCCAGCAGTTGCAGGAGTCTGAGTATGACCCAGAGAAGTACCTCCGCACTTTTGGTGTAAGTCTTGGATATGGTAAGCGTCTCAGTTGGCCTGATGACTATTTCTCTTTCTATGGTGAGTTGAGCTACCAGCTCTATATGATGAAGGACTGGCCTTATATGATTCTGACTGATGGTAATAGCCACAACTTCGCGCTCAACTTGCAACTCTCACGTTCTAGTATTGATAACCCTATTTATACTAGACGTGGTTCGCAGTTCGTCCTCGGACTCAAAATCACTCCACCATATTCGCTCATCAAGGGTACTACAGATGCGGAGTATGCTCAGATGACTACTTCAGAGAAGTACAACCTCTTGGAGTACCACAAGTGGAAATTCTCGGGTAAGGTCTTTACCCCGCTTACTCCAGATGCTAAGTTGATTCTCATGACTCGTGCTGAGTTTGGTTACCTCGGTCACTACAATAAGAATGTCAAGTCTCCGTTCGAGAGTTATTATATGGGTGGTGATGGTATGTCTAGTTACTCTAGTTATTCTACGGAGTATGTCTCTATGCGTGGTTATCAGTCTGGTTCGCTTACTCCATATGATCCTGCGGTAGGACGCAATATGGGTTATGTGTATAATAAGTTCACCATGGAGCTCCGCTATCCTATTTCTCTCGAGCAGAATGCTACTATTTGGGCATTGGCGTTCGTGGAGGCGGGTAACTGTTTCGCGGATATCAAGGATTATAATCCATTCAACCTCAAGCGTTCAGCTGGTGTGGGTGTGCGTCTGTTCTTGCCTATGTTCGGACTCATGGGTATCGACTGGGGTTGGGGCTTTGACCCTATCAACGGTTCTAAGCAGTATGGTGGCTCACAATTCCACTTCGTCCTCGGACAAGAACTATAATTCTAGGTTTTCTAGACCATCTAGATCATCTAGCACAACTAGTATAACTTAAAAAAATATAGAACAAATGAAGAAATACCTATTAATAATAGCATTGTCGTTTCTAGCCTTTGCGCCTCTCTCTGCGCAAAAGTTTTCTGTGGCGTATGTGGATATGCAGTATATCCTCAAAAATCTTCCTCAATATGAGACGGCTAATGAGCAACTCAATATGATTTCTAAGCGTTGGCAGAAGGATATCGATGCCGCTCAGAACGAGGCTAAGGTATTGGCTACCAACTATCAAACTGAGCAAATTTTCCTTTCTGCTGAAATGAAGGAGCGTCGCGAGGCAGAGATTCTAGCTAAGGAGCAAGAGGTGCTTGAGCTCAAACGCAAGTATTTCGGTCAGGATGGTGAGTGGTACAAAAAACGTGAGGCTTTGCTCAAACCTATTCAGGATGAGGTGTATACCGCTATCCAGGATATTGCTAACGAGAAACGTTATGATGTGGTCAAGGACCGTTCTTCTGAGCCTAGTTTGATTTATATGTCCAGCAAGTTGGATATCTCCGACCAAGTCCTCGAGAAACTCGGCGCAAAATAAACTACTAGCACCACTAGTGCTGCTAGTACTACTAGAATAATAACTAAAAAAACTATAAAACAATGAAAAAACTTATTCTTATGCTTGCATTGGTTTTGCCTATGCTTGCAAGTGCACAAAAGATTGCTTACGTTTCTTCTCAAGAGGTGATGGCAGTAATGCCTGAGACCAAGAAAATGGGTGAGAAATTGGATTCTGTACAAACTTATTATGAGAACCAATTGGCTAATATGCAGGAGGAGTTCAATAAGAAGGTGACAGAGTTCCAACAACAACAAGCTACCATGTCTGCTACTGTTCGTGAGTTCCGTCAACAAGAGTTGGCTGAGTTGGAGCAACGTATGCAAATGTTCTATCAAACTGTTCAAAAAGATCTTCAAGCGAAACAAGTAGAATACTTGCAACCTGTTCAAACTAAGCTTCTCGAGGCTATTAACAAGGTGGCTGCTGCTCAAGGTTGCACATATGTGTTGGACAAGGCATCTATGCTTTATATTGCCCCAGATGCACTTGATCTCACTCCATCTGTTCGCGCTGAATTGGGAATTAAATAATATCCTAGCCTCCTCGCCTATAGCCTATCGCCTATAGCCTGGAGCAAAGCGACTTATGGCTGACGGTTATCTAGAGTCACGTTATGCTGAGTACGAACAACGTAAGGCAGCCTGGCTCAAAAAAAAGAAAAAAATCCAACCTCGTCCTCTGACTCCCAAACCAGAGGACGAATCCTTATAAACATAGGGCTACTAGTACTACTAGTTCAACTAGTCCTACTAGCAGCACCTTCAATTATTTATAATTATGACTAAAACCCTTCAAACTACTCTCCGCGATTCTGCTTTTGCTCGTTGGACAGTGCTTGTTCTTGTGGCATCGATGATGTTCTTTGCCTACATGTTTGTGGATATCCTTTCTCCTTTGGCATCTGTATTGAATGATACTTTGGGTTGGGATCAAGGTGTGTTTGGTACCTATGCATCTGCCGAATATATCTTGTGTGTCTTTGGTTTCTTGATTTTTGCAGGTATCATCCTCGATAAGATGGGTGTTCGTTTTACCGGACTTCTCTCTGCAGGTTTGATGGTCGTTGGTGCGGCTATTAAGTATGTAGGTATCTCTGAGTGGTTTGATGCCAATAATATCGTGTGGCTCAACTCTTGGTGGACTGCTATGCCAGGTTCTGCTAAGATGGCTGCTTTTGGTTTTATGATTTTCGGTTGTGGCTGCGAGATGGCAGGTACTACCGTTAGTAAGATCCTCGCTAAGTGGTTCAAGGGCAAAGAGATGGCGCTTGCTATGGGTCTTGAGATGGCTATCGCACGTATTGGTGTGTTTGCCGCTATGGCTTTCTCTCCTGCTATTAGCCAACATTTCCTTACCGCGTCAGGTAATCCTTCTGTGGTTGCATCTTTGTTGTTTGCGGCATTGTTGTTGGTGGTTGGTTTGTTGAATTTCACGGTCTTTACTGTGATGGATGCACGCTTTGATAAGCAATTGGTTGCTATCGGCGAGGCAACAGATATGCACGATGCAGACGAGGAGTTCCATGTATCTGATTTGGGTAAGATTTTCTCGTCTAAGATGTTCTGGATCATTGCTTTGCTTTGTGTGTTGTATTATTCTGCTATTTTCCCATTCCAACGCTTTGCTACCAATTTCTTGGAGGAGACATTGATGATTTCTAATGATGAGGCATCTGGTTTGTTCAAGTGGTTCCCTATTTTGGCAATGGTTTTGACTCCGTTCTTGGGTATGTTCATTGACTATAAGGGTAAGGGTGCATCTATGATGATGATTGGTGCGGTTATTATGGTTCTTTGCCATAGTGTCTTTGCCTTTGTTTTGCCTGCCTTCCCAAGCAAGGCTTTGGCGCTTTGTACTATTTTGGTGTTGGGTGTTAGTTTCTCTCTCGTGCCAGCGTCTATGTGGCCATCAGTACCTAAGATTATTGATGAGAAGATTTTGGGTTCGGCATATTGTTTGATTTTCTGGGTGCAAAATATTGGTCTTTGCCTTGTTCCAATGTTGATTGGTAAGTTGCGTGTATCTACCGATGGTTATATGGTGCCAATGATTGTGTTTGCATCATTTGGTGTGATTGCCTTCGTATTGAGCCTTGCTCTCAAGGTAGAGGATAAGAAGAAAGGCTATGGATTGGAGCTTCCTAATAAGAAATAAGGAATCACTTCTAGTAAGTACAGACACACGCAATCTGCCTGCAGGTTGCGTGTTCTTTGCGCTTCATGGGGCCAACTTCGATGGCAATAAGTTTGCCCTTCAAGCCCTCGAACAAGGCGCCTCTCTCGCTGTCATCGACGACCCCGAGGTATACATCGCCCATAGCCAATCGCCCATCGCCCATAGCCTCCTCCTCGTAGAGGATACTCTCCTCGCTCTGCAAGATTTGGCTCGTGCATGGCGCAGGGAGTTGGGCTTGCCTATTATTGGTGTTACGGGCACCAATGGCAAGACTACGACTAAGGAGTTGTTGGCTACGGTGCTTTCTACTAAGTATCATCTTCACTATACGCAGGGTAATCTCAATAACCAGATTGGTGTGCCATTGACTTTGTTGCAATTGACTCGCGCACATGAGTTGGCTATTGTGGAAATGGGAGCATCTCATCCTGGTGATATTAAGGAGTTGGTAGAGATTGCCGAACCTAATTATGGTTTGATTACTAATGTGGGCAGAGCACATTTGGAGGGTTTTGGTTCATTTGAGGGCGTGCAACGCACCAAACAGGAGTTGTATGATTACCTTGTTGCTCACAACGGCACTATCTTCCGCAACACCGACAACCCTTACTTGGCTACTATGTACCAAAATGCCCTTCAAGCCGCAGGCGATCTACAGCGCAGCGATCTACAGGACCAAGGGTCCAATCTACAGCGCAGCGATCTGCATTACACTACCGGTGTAATGCCAGACGGTACCCGTCTGGTTGGCGCTTATAACGCTGAGAATGTTTCTGCGGCATTGTGTGTAGGTGAGTATTTCGGTGTGGATCGTGAGCAGGGTCTGGCGGCTATTCGTCGGTATGAACCAACTAATAATCGTTCTCAGGCGATGCAGACGGCTAACAACCAACTGATCGTGGATGCATATAATGCCAATCCTACGTCTATGCAGGCGGCTATTAGTGTGTTTAAGGGAGATACGTTTATTTTGGGTGCGATGCGTGAGTTAGGTGATTATACGCATTTGGAGCATCAGAATGTGGTGAATATGTTGGCGGAGCGTAAGGCGGAATTGGTGTATTTGGTGGGTGAGGAGTATCGTTTGACGACTTCTCCGTATCCTATTTTTGATACGGTAGATGAGTTGCGTGTGTATTTGGAGGAGCATCCGTTGAGGGGCAGGCATATCCTCCTCAAGGGTTCTCGTTCCACTAAGATGGAAACGCTCCTTCCTATCCTCTAATCGCCAGAGCGTCCCGGGGTGTTGATCGGGACGCAAGTTGTTGGATTAAGTTGTTGTAGTTGTTGTTAAAAAAGAAATTTTGAATAATTTTTGGTCAAATTTTTTATAATTTTTGGATAGCAAACATATGAAGAATCCTAAAGTTGTCGTTATATCCGTTATTTCAGCCCTTGTATTGGTTGTTGTGGGCTTGGTATTTATGAACCTCCGTCAGAAGACTGAGATCAAGGAGATTGTAGAGCAGATGGAGTTCGAGAAGGAGCAGTTGGAGGACGAGTATGAGGAGTTAGCCATTCAGTTCGATGGTTATCAGACTCCTGATATCCACAACGACTCTTTGGTGGAGTTGTTGTCTCAGGAGAAGCAGAAGGTGCAGGACTTGTTGGAGGAGTTGCGTATCACTAAGGTCACTAATGCTCGTCGTATAGCGGAGCTCAAGAAGGAGTTGGCTACAGTCCGTCAGGTGATGGTCACTTATGTGCAACAGATTGATTCTTTGGACCGCACGAACAAGGCTTTGGTCAAGGAGAACAAGCAGGTTAAGGAGCAGTATCAGCAGGTGGCTCGTCAGGCTCAGCAGTTGGAGAAGGAGCGTGAGCAGTTGACGGAGGTGGTGACTCGTGCGTCTATGTTGGAGATTGGTTCTTTCAGTGTGACGCCTTTGAATAAGCGTGATCGTAAGACTACTGTTTTCGCTCAGATCATGAAGTTGCAGTTCGATTATACGGTGGCTCGCAATATCACTTGTCCTCCGGGTATGAAGACTATGTATATGCGTTTGACTCGTCCTGATGGTGAGTTGATGCAGAAGTCTATGGATGATGTGTTTGCATTCGAGAATAGTAAGATCGGCTATAGCGTTTTCAAGGATTTTGAGTACGAGGGTGAGGAGCTTGCAGGCACGATGTATTGGACGGTCGAGGAGATCTTGCAGGAGGGTGTGTATAACGCCGATTTTTTCGTCGATGGCCAACTCATCGCCTCTTTCCCATTTACCTTGAAGTGATTTTATGTAAAAAATCTCATTTTTCTTGCTTATATCAATTAGTTTTACTACCTTTGCAGGGTCATTCAATGAACAACGGTTAAGACACTCTTTGAATGTTAGGGGTAGTAAGTGAGATTGTTAGGCATTCAGAGAGGCGTAAGTTATACTTGCGCTTCTTTTTGTTATATAGTGTATAGTGATTGTTGAAGTTGTTAATTTTCAGTCATTTTCAATAAAAACAAACACTCCATACACTCTACACCCTACACTGCCGCTAATCTGCCCTCTGTCTCCATAGGGACTTCATAGGGACTTCACCGAAGGAACACCGAAGGAACTCCGAAGGATGAGCGAAGCGTTATCGTGCCCTTAAAAAGAATATAATTAACTAAAACATAAAGCTTTATGATTAACTCTACTCGTTGTGCCATTTTGGCAAAGCAAGCGTGTACTACTTTCTCTCAAGTAGTGCAAAAAATCACCCCCCCCCAGTGCGAATAATTTCCTAAAATTCTTCTTTGCATTATTCGCAATCCTCACCCTCAACGCAGCGACTGCGTGGGCGGAGACTGCGTCCTTTAGTTACACTGATTTGAAGGGACAGGGAACTAGTGGAAGTGGTTCAGAATTTACAGGTGCTATGATTGGCAAGATTATTATGAGTGGTAAGGGTAATGGAAATAACTCTTACACTCAGATTTATGCAAATGGTTATTTAACATTTGCCCCAATAGATGTAACTATTACCAAAATTGTTTTAACTGCAACAAACAGCTCTTATGCAAAAACATGGAAGGCAAGTTCAGGAACTGTGTCTGTTTCTGACAAAGAGATTACTTGGATAGGTACTTCGGAGCTAGAGGTAAGGCTTACTAACACAGCAACTGCGCAAGCTCGTATAGTTTCAATGGTTGTTACCTACGAAACAGCAAACGTTACTCCTAAGGAGAAACACACTTTGACCTATCAAGCAGGTTCGACTACTGGCACAATGGAAGTAGAAGAAGGTGCAAATCTTCTAGATGCATTAAAGGATGTTACTCCTGTAGCTTGTGACCCTACTAGCACAGAACCTATCGGTTGGAGTGAAAGCGAAATCACTACCAAACAAGCGGACGCACCCATGTTGCTAACCGATGCAAGTGTAATGCCAAGCAAGGAGCATAGTGTTTATTATGTATTTGCTAAAAAAGAAACTATAGATGGTGGTGTTGTAAATAACAATGCCTTTTCAGCAACATTAGGAGGGTCCAGTGGTGATAACATATCATCTGGCTATGTGTTAACAAAAGAAGCAGAAGCGAAAGCGGGGTACTACCAAGACGGAAGTGGAGATGTTCGTTATGTACAAATTATAAGTACTTCTCCGATGTTTACATCTACTCCTAATAGTATCACTGTTACTGCGAAGATAGGAGGTGGAACCGGAAATAAAATATTATCTAATCCAGTTGAAGCTCAATTAGTTGATAAGGATGGAAATCTAATCGGTTCAGCGGTAACGATTACAAAAAAGATTACAATAAACACTGGTGATTCTTATGAAGTAAATGTTCCAACAACAGGAATTACGTCAGCTTACGGATTACGTATTTCACATAAGAAAGAAAGTGGTTACAATGTGAGATACTACAGCATGAGTCTCTCTTATATCACTTCAGGAACAAGTACTATTTTTGCAGACTACATCACCTCTTGCGGTTCAGCCCCTGATGTTATCGTTAAAACTCTTAAGTCTATTACGGTTTCAAATGTAGCCACAACAACCTTTTTAGAAGGATCAGAGTTTAAATTTGACGGAACTTGTACTGCTACCTATAGCGTTACTAAAAATGATGAAGAGCAACCTCAAGAGACGAAAACTATACCTTCTACTTCCTTAACTTTTACGGGCTATAACATGAATACCCCAGGCAATCAAACCGTAACAGTGTCATACACAGAAGACGATAATACTGTTTCTACTACATATAATATTACAGTTACTGCAAAACCTTCTTATGATATTACATGGAAGGTAAATGGTGTGCCATTTTCTGGCGGAACAACTTCCGTGAAAGAGGGTGCTAAAGTAACTGAATTGCCAAGTACACCAACTTTCTCTTGCGATAATACGAAACAGTTTGTCGGTTGGACTACTACATCTATCGACGGAACAACGAATGACAAACCTGTTGTACTTTTTACAGAAGCAGAGAATGCTCCTGTTGTAACGGCAGCGACCACCTATCATGCTGTATTTGCTACGGTTACTGGTAGTGGTTCAGCTGGTTGGGAGCAAACAACTACCGTTGCCGTTGGTGATCAAGTTGTTATTGCGCAAGTAGATCATGGAACCAAGGAGATGACTGGATTGGGAAAAACTCCCGAAACAGCAAACAATAATTATGGAGAGGGTACGGATTTTACAACAAATCCAAACGGCACATTGATATGGACTATAGAAGAAGGTAATGCTCCAGGACAATTCTCATTTAACAATGGTACTTACTATTTAAATCTAGGTGCAAATGAAAATTATTTAAGTTATAGTGCAACGAAAACTGCAACAAGCTCTTGGACTGTTTCTACTAGTGATGAGCGTGCCGTAGTTACAAATGCTAATTATACTTCTCGTAAGATTATGTGGAACAAGAACAATACTCGTTTCGCTTCATATTCTAAAAATCATGGTGACAATAGCGGACAATACTATTACCACATAGTTTTCTACAAAAAATCAGGTGGTCAAACCATTTCTGCATATCAAACAACTTGTGCAACTCTAGAGAGTATCGCACTTTCGGGTAACTACAAGAAAACCTTTACTGTCGGAGATGACTTTGTATTCGCAGGTAATGTGACAGCTACTTACGATAATGAAGAAACCAAAGACGTAACTAACGATGTTACTATCAGCAGTCATACTTTGAGTTCAACGGGCACACAAGAGGTGACTGTAAGTTATACAGAAGGTGGTGTGACTAAGACTGCAAAATATACCATCACAATCAATGCAGAGAAAGAAACTGGTACTTTCCGACATTACACGGGCGAACTCGTTGAGGGTGACTATGTGGTATATTACAATGGATATGCTTTAAAAGCAGAAGAGTATAATGGTCGTCTTGCAGCAGGTACTGTTACAAAAGAATCTGATGTTATTACCAACCCAGACCGTGCATTGGTATGGCATATCGCTCCAAATGAAACCAATTGGACTATTTACAATGATAAAACGGGTAAATATGCCGCAGGTACTGGAGCAGCAACCAAAGCTCAATTATTGGTTAGAGATGATGAGAGTAAAATCCTATGGACAACTTCTGACAAATACGAATTTGTCAATGTACATAATGAAGGAAAAGGAGTAAACAAAACTCTTCGCAATAATGGAACTTATGGTTTTGCATGTTATGCAACTTCTACTGGTGGTGCTTTGTCGTTGTACAAATATACCGAAGGCGTGGTTTCTGCACCTGTTATCACAGGAGAGGTTGACTTTACTACTTCTACAAAAGTATCTATCACTGCTTCTGCTGGCGACATCTATTACACAACAGATGGTACAACTCCTACGACATCTTCTATCAAATACACCGCACCTTTCACTATCAGTGCTACAACTACCATCAAAGCTATCGCACATAAGGATGGCACCTCAAGTTCTGTGGCAGAGAAGAAATTCACTAAACACGAATTGTTGAATGTGGCTCAGGCCATGGCATTGAATGAGGATGAAGTGGCGTACATGAATACCTTTAAGGTTGTTAAGACTATCAAAAATTCTGGACACATCTTTATCGAAGATGCGCAAGGAGCAGGTCTTATCTATGATAGCAACAATGAAAAAGGTATGGAATCATTGGTAGAAGGTGCCTCTGTATCTGGATTTATTGGAACTAAAGATTTGTACTATAAACACCCACAACTTAAGCCAAATGTAACTTATGCAGACCTCACCGTTTCAGGAAATGGTACAGCAGTTCCTACTGAGATTACCGAACTCAAAGAAACTGACTTGAATAAATATGTAGTTGTGAAGGGCGTAACGGTTGACGCAGCAACCAAGCTTTCTGAAAACCCAACAATTGGTGGCATTAGCTATCGCGCTCAATTCGGTAGTTCGTATGAATTTGAGGTAGGTACTTCATATGATATCTATGGTTTTGTCGGAAAATACAACGACAATCTTCGATTCTGGTTCTTAGAGGCAGCGGTTGCAGGTTCTACTGTTGAGCGTTATTCAGTTACCTACGCTAAGGGCGAAGGTGATGTACAAGGTTCTGTTCCTGTGGATAATGACACTTATCCAGCAGGTGCAAAGGTAACCTTGAAAGATCATAGTTTGACTCGTGCGGGTTATAGCTTTACAGGTTGGAAGGTTACTGATAAGGACGGCAATGAAGTTGCTGTTTCAAGCAATAAGTTCAATATGCCTGCAGCCAATGTCACTGCTACAGCACAATGGCAAGAAAACCTAGATTTCAATACAGGTTATTGGGTACTCGTTGAAACAACGGATCAACTTTCTGTTGGTAACTACGTGGTGATTGCTGCTGCGGAAGCAGATAAAGCAATGTTGTCATACGCGAGCGGAAGCAATTGTAAAGCTACTACGATTACTAAAAATGGTAAATTGATGACCTTTGGTGCGACCGCTCCTGGTATTTTCCAACTCGAAAATGGAGATGAAGGTACATTTGCATTCCGTGATATTGCTAACACAACAGCTGATGAGTATTTGTATTCTATAGGAGATAATAACAACCTTACTTCTTCAACTGCGAATAAAGGATTATTTAATATTTGGGTCAGTGCAGGTGTTGCAACGATTACTTCTACTTCTAATAGTCGATCTGTTCGATATAATAAATCAGAAAATAGTAATTTGCTATTCTCTTGCTATACAAGTGGTCAATCAGATGTTGCATTGTACAAATACATGACCATGCCAACTCCTGTATTTAGTTTGCCAACGGGTAATTATGTGGGTGCTCAAGCCATAACTGTAGATTGTGCGATTTCTAGTGCTACGATTTATTACACTACTGACGGCACAACTCCTACAACAAGTTCTGAAAGTGTTGCAGTAGGCGGGTCTATCAATATCCCAACTACATGTACACTCAAGGCTATAGCCGTAGAGGGAACAAAGAAGAGCGAAGTTGTTCAAGCAACTTATACTCTTGTTACAGATGGCGTTTGGACTTTGGTTAGAGATGCAGCAGAGCTTCAAGATGGTGATTTGGTAGTAATGGCATCTAATGCTAATGGCGTAGTTAACGGCGCAAACGCTAAGAGCGAGTATTTTACAACTGCTAGAGTTACGTTTACAGATGATGAGGATTATGCTGCAATTACCTCTTTCTCTAATGACGCATTGATCTTTACACTCAAGAAAGCAACTAATGGCGAATGGTTACTAGCTAGTGGAAATAACTATGTTGATCTCCACGGAGATAAACTAAATGCTTTGGTTGAAGAGCCAAGCACTACTTGGACTATTTCAGTTGATGAAGACTTTAATGCTACAATTGCCAATGGAAGCTTGATGTTTAGGTATAATAAGGGTGTTACCCCATTGCGTTTCAAAGCATATCTAAATAGCACAGGTACATTGCCACAACTCTATAAACTAGTTAAGACATATACCCGTACTGTTACTTCGGGTGAATATGGTACGATCTGTTTGCCTGGTAAATCAACTAAAACGAGTGGTGCCATCTTCTATGAACTAGCAGGTAGAGATACTAAGTTTGCATACCTTGATGAAGTTACCGAACTTCAAGCGGGTACTCCATACATCTTCTATGCTACTAGCAATACTTTGAGCGTAACGTATGATGGTACTACGGCAGCAAATGCTCAAGAGAATGTAAACGGTATGTATGGTACCTTTACTATGATTCTAGACACTAAAACATCTGGTTCTGCAAGTAATATTCTAGAAGGAAACTACGTGGTTTCTAATAACGCATTACGCTTATGTGGCACTGGTTGCGGTTTGTATGCGTATCGCGCTTATGTTAATGTAGATGAGATTTCTACCAATGTCCCTGCTCCTGTTCCTGGCCGCCGTCGTGTAAGTATGGGCGTTCAAGGAGAAAACGTTGAGACAGGCTTCGAGAATGTGAAAAACGGCGAGAACACCACTATCAAGGTGATCGAGAACGGTCAACTCATCATCATCCGCAACGGTGAGAAGTTTAACGCACAAGGTATTCAACTCTAATAACTCATCTATCCTTCACCCTTCCCTTTAGGGAGGGGTTAGGGGTAGGTTAATAAAACAATGAACTTATGAAAAAGATATATCAACAACCAATGACTGCCTCACTTGAGGTTCAACCACAATCAATTCTTTGTGCTAGTCCAGGAGGTGGACTCCCTATTGAGGGTAATAATCCGAATCATGGTTTATTTGGAAATTAGTTTTAAGACTACCCTCCACCTTACATGTAAAAGAAAATCGTGCGAACATAGTGTTACGCACGATTTTCTTTGCAAAGTAGAGTAGAGTTGTGCAAGGAGATAAATCACTTACTCTAGCGCAAAGGTAGCGCAAGGGTAGCGGAAAAGTCTATTTTTTGTAAAAAATGCACCAATTATTTGGTCAATCCAAAAAAAAGCAGTAATTTTGCAACCGCTTTCTATGAAAGCCAATAAATGTGACATCGTTTCGATGGAAAATCATGCGAGGTCAT
>JAZQSZ010000138.1:0-15208 GCA_045630365.1 Paludibacteraceae bacterium
TGTAAATACCAATCGAAAAGTAGTCCACTGTAGCAATTGAAAAGTAGTCCATTTTGAAGAATTAGTTAAAAGTAGTATCTTTGCAAGGTATATGACCAAGCAAAGGAAAGACTAATGATTAAAATGGTTACAAAACAAAACATCATCCATTGGCACATGTCGGGTATGAGTCAACGTTCGATAGCCCGTCAAGCCAAAGTTAGTCGCAGGACAGTCCAGCAGGTTCTGCGTGAGTATGAGTCCATTCGTCAAAAAGGTAATGACGATGCACTTGAGGACTTGTTAACGATCCCCCCTCGTTATAATAGCAAGAATCGTCTTCCTCGAGTATTAACTCCAGTAGTCAAATCCATCATCCAAGATTGTTTACAAAGCAATCGTAGGAAAGTTTCTATGGGTATGCGCAAGCAGCGCATGCTCAAACGTGATATATGGGAATATCTACATGAGCAAGGTTATTTCCCTAGTTACTCTAGTGTGTGTCATTACATTTATGCATTAGAGCATCGTCCTGTAGAACGAGAAAAAGAAGCCTACATTCGTCAGGAGTATTATGCTGGCGAGATATGTGAGTTTGATTGGGGAGAAGTTAAACTCTTTATAGCCGGCAAGGAAGAGCGCTTTTATCTTGCTGTATTTACCTTTGCTTATAGTAATGCTCGTTGGGCATATCTTTTCCATCATCAAGATACATTAGCCTTTATGGAGTCTCATCGTAACTTTTTTCGCGATATCCATGGTGTTCCTGGTATGATGGTATACGATAACATGCGTGTGGCTGTCAAGGCTTTTGTAGAGAAAGATAAATTGCCTACTGATGCCTTGTTACGTATGAAGGATTATTATCATTTTGAGCATCGTTTCTGCAATATACGCTCAGGTAATGAGAAGGGGCATGTTGAACGCAGTGTGGAAGTTATCCGTCGTAAAGCATTCTGCAAGAAAGATCATTTTGATACCTATGATGCTGCTCAAGCATGGTTAATGAAGACATGTCTTAATATGCCTTGTGTTATGCAAGACGAACAAGGTAATCGTATAAATCTACGAGCAGAGGAGTTATCCTCATTACGTCCTAAGATGGGTGATATGGGATGTTTTGAGCGTTTAGAAAGAGAAGTAAGTAAGTGGAGCACTATAATCTTTGAGGGGAACCAATACTCCGTTCCAGATAGCTTAGTTGGTAAGCGAGTAGTTATCAAACTTTATAGCGAACACATTGTTGTTTTGTCTGATAATGAAAAGGTTGCGCGTCATGAACGTAATTATGCTAAAGGTCAATGGATCTTAGAGATCAATCATTACTTAAAGACTTTTTCTCGTAAGCCAGGTGCTGTTAAAAACTCAACTGCATTGCGTAGAGCGGATAGCCGTTTACGTGAATTATTTGACAAGCATTTTGCCAAAGAAGCAAAATCTTTTATAGAATTACTAGTGTTTGCACAGGAGAATGGTCACAGTCATCAAGATATTATCGTTGCCTACGACACACTACTTTCTCATGGTTTACGTAAGGTATCTATTGCACAAATAATAGCGATTCTGAATCATGAAGAGATAAGCGATGATGTATACATAATGACCACATCGGGTGGCGGTCACGCCTATCAAATCGAGGAACAGGCATCAAATACATTGGAGTCAATCACTCAATTAATTAACCAATCAAATCGTGTGTCTTATGCAGATACTCAGCGAAATACAGCAAATTAAAAACTATGCTCATACCCTTAAGATGACGACTATGTATGATAGCATTGATGGCATGTTAGCAGATGCTACATTACAAAAATGGTCACCAGAGCGATTAGTTTGCCAACTACTTAAAAAGGAAGTAAATAATCGTATGGAGATACGAAAGTTAAGGCGAGTAAAAAGTGCATCTTTCCCACAGAAACTATATCTTGATGATCTAGTGCGTTCTGAATTACCACAAGACGGTCAAGTGGCATTACCAGTCTTAGAAACATTAGAGTTTATTAAGAAAGGACGTAATGTCGTATTATATGGCAATCCAGGCACAGGTAAGACGCATATCGCAACTGGTTTAGGTATATTAGCATGTGAACAAGGCTACTCTGTACTATTTACATCCGTACCTCAATTACTTATACAACTACGTGAATGTCAATCTAATAAAGTCTTACACTCATTAAGTAAGAAGTTTGAGAATTATGACCTTGTTATATGCGATGAGTTTGGATATGTATCTTGTGATAAAGAAGGTGGAGAAATGCTCTTTAATCATCTATCCTTAAGAGCGGGGAAGAAAGCAACAATCATCACAACAAACCTTGCTTTTAACAGATGGAGTGAGGTGATAGAGGATAAGATCTTGGTTACTGCTCTCGTGGATAGGCTTACTCATCGAGCGCATCTAATTAATATGACTGGTACATCATATCGGTTAAAAGAAACGCAAAATCTCTTAAAATAAAACCAAAAATGAAGATTATGCAACTAAATTTTTGGAAGTTTAACAATTATATACTACCTTTGCAATCTCTTCTATAAGTGGCGCACTTTTCAATTGCAATCTGGCGCACTTTTCAACTGGTAATTACACCTCATATGGTTCGTCGTCGTGTATTTTGGTGACGCATCGCAGGGCATCTACGATATGTGCGGGGAATCCTTCTGCCAGTAGTGCTTCGAAGGTCCATGGTGTATCTTCCACGATGTCGTGTAGTACGCCTGCTATCTTCTCGTCGATGGTGCGTCCTGCCTGCATCACGCGCATGACGTGCCCAATGTATGGCATGCCAGCTTTATCTGTCTGCCCCTCATGCGCTTGCATGGCCAGGTTGATAGCTTTGGCTAAAAGTTGATTCGTTTCCATTGTTTTGTATTTTCTCGGTTAATAATTTCTTTATTGTTCCCCTCAGCTCGCGTCAACTGTCAAGTGTCAACTCGATGCGATTTATTTTGTGCATTTATGGCAAATCTAGGAATTTGAAAAGACAAGAAAATTAGACTTTTAATCTTTTATTCTACTTCCCAAATGATTATCGGACCAACACCGAATACTCCTGCAAACTGCACACGGTAAGTGATACAATTTTTACGGCATAGCGGGTCATCAGAAGCAAGTTTTTCAACTTTAGTTTCTTCATCACACATTGCCATTAGAATATTTCGCATACATCCCTCGTACGGTTCTTCGTTGCCGTTCTCGCATCTGTCTTGCTCTGCGGGGTCCCCGATAACGCTCGTGGCGTTATGGGGTGCTTTTCCCGCCGAGTATTCCCGCTTCCAACCTCTAAAGTGCAGATCTATTGCTTGCCTTTACTAAATACACTCTACATCCAAAAGCGAAAAAATGCACTTTTTGTATTCTTTTTTGCATTTTTTCGACATGCTGACATGTTTTGTCAGTTTGATGGAGTAATTTTGCCGCCGATTTACAAAAAACAAGAACGTTTAACTCTTAAATTTTGTCATTATGGGCTTATTTGATTTTCTTTTTAACTCTGATGAGAGCAGTTTTGATATCGAAGATTACCGCAGCATAGGTGAAGATCGCCGTCATCGCGCAGGCGGTTCTGGTAACTGGACTTCTCGTGAAGACTGGGACTGTGGCGACTATGACGACGATGGCATGTCAGGTTTCGATGCGTATGATGATAATGATTTCTAATGCCTCAAAGCAACACGCAGTTTCTTCTCTCTTTCTTTTCTAGGATTTCTACCCAATTTACAAGGACTACTGCGCTTCGCTTTTTTACGAGTTTTTGAAGCAAAATCTCGCATCCCCTTTATTGCATATTCGCTTTGGTTTCTTGATGCGTTAACGGCATGCAGAAGCAATATGACGGCGGTAGTAGCGGTATTGCGAACGAGAAAGGATATCGTTGATGCGATGCATGCGCTCGCGTTGTGTGATGGTTGTGGTGGGGGCTTCGTTATCCTCATGTATCTCCAGTTTGCCCTCGCCCGTCACGGGAATATACTCGTCCCAATGCACAGGCACATTATGCCAATAACCATCACCGCCTAGTCGAGAAACATACTCCACATGTTGCTCAGTACGATAACCATAAGCAGTCACTTGAATAACCGACTTGTCATCTTTCCCCACTTTGTTGCTGGTTTTCAGGATACAATCGGTCACGCACGATGGATGCTGAAAATATCTCTTCCCCCAGAAGTTCGCTAGCGCCTCGTGTTCCCAAAACGCACTACGCTTCTTCATCCTGCGGCCGTATATGTCTTCATGCGAGCGAATCTGTTGATACATAGGCACGCACAACAACGGTGCCAAACTGAAATAAATCGCACGGAAATGCTCCGCATTTGTGGCTACAAAATTAGCTTTAGCATGCTCAAAGTCATAATGCTCATACTGCTTCGGATTACAATCCAAAGTCATCTCCTGCATATGCTGCGGCACGATGGTATTGATCATCCTGTGCTTGTGGAAATCAAAATCGTCACCATAGCCATGCTCTTCGTCGCGCATCAGTTTGAGCATACTCTCTTGTGCTAACGGAGTAAAAAGCAATGCATACTGCTGGTTGTTGTTGCGATTGCTGGTATTGAACAATACCTCAAACTCCTCGTTCGTCATCATGGCGTAGTCGCTCGTCGTCAGGTCGCGCGCTTTCTTACGCAACTTACGGCGCTCCCATTTATAGGCCAGCGAACTCTCGCGGCCAGCCAGATCGTTGTCCACGCGCGAGAAGATAAGGTCGGGTGCTGCCACATTACCATAAATCACTCGAGTCTTCTCATAGTAATACGGACACGGAGCCGTTACTGTGGCCGTCAGCGTCTGGCTATGATAGCAGGTATGGTATTTGCCATCCGAACCTCGCTCGTATGTGGTCCAATGGATCACTTTGCTACCCGTATAGGTCTTTGTACCCATCTCCATCTTCTTGGTGCGGCAGATTATAAAGGGGTTGCCATTGATAAGTCCAGAGTGTGCATACAATACCGAGCGATCTTCATTAAACGACCCATCCCAACCATAAGTCTTCTCTAGGTCAGCTAAGCGCTGGGTTGTGAAATAGTCGTCAAACTCTAGTCGGGGTACCGTTTGGCTCATCATCCTAGTCAGCATATCCCAATCGTATAGCTGATTCAGAGCCGCCATCTGCTCCCATGCCTGCTGCCGCAGTTCCGTGACACGCGAACTGATTTGCTTCAGTTCTTCTTTCTTATTGCGGATAGGTGGTAATACAGCCAAAAGCGCCACGAATACCGACACCACAGATGTCGCTAGTATGCCTACCGCCAAATGAGGATCCAACTCTTCGGCCTGCACACATAGCCATACCACACCCGCGATGGTCACCACTATCAGTAATCCGAACAGAAATTGCAGACCTGCAATACCATCCCTCAACGATTGTTGGTCGTTCTGCGCACGATACAGCAACTGACATGTCTGCCTATTGGCATCCACATCCACATTCGCTTCTTGTGCCAACTTGTCAAAGGTGTCTTGTGCTACCTGCTTAAACTTGTCGCGAAATACGGTAGCATACTCCTCTAACGGATCGTATATGTCAGGTCTTACAGCCATGTCTTAGAAGAATGTGCTGCGAGCCGCCTCTTTGGTCGCTCTAGAAACAGAGAAAGGAATACGGGTGGTATACCCCTGTCTTGCAGCCACGATCATCTTGGTTGGCCATGCAAAGATGTCGGTATTCCATTGTGCTACACGACTATTGTAGACTGTTCGTGCGGCAGTAATCTCACGTTGGAGATAGCTATTTTGTTGCATAGCATCAGCAATAGCATTATGCGCTTGCAACTCAGGATATGCCTCTACCTGCAATGCAAAACGGCTGAAGGTGGCATTCAGTTGGTCTGCCACATCGCTACGATTAGCATCATTCACCTTACCGCTGCGCAGAGCAGCTACGGACTTCATCACATCTTTGTCCAGCTCTACTGCGCGGTTCACCAATCCCACCACATTATTCAGAATCTGTACGCGTTGCTCCAGATAGTTGTCGATCTCTGAGGCCGCAGACTGGATCACTTGCTCCAACTGTTGGAAGTAACTGCGGGCGCTCACTTTCATAAACAAGAATATCACACCAGGCAGCACACCTACCACGCAACCTATCAAGATGAGTGGGTCGCGCAATACAGACCAGCATAGGAGCGCTCCAATTGGCAAGGTTACCCATAGGGCGATTTCAAACAAAACCGAACCAAAACCGATCTTCACGGGTAATTGGCGATTGATTACGTTTACATCTTGTCCTTGTTCATTCACAGGACCGGTTAATTCATCTAACAAGTTTGCCATATTTTTAAATTTTAGTGTTATTTTCCTCGTTTGTTATATTATTGTCTTCATTTTCCTCGACACTTTGCTAAAGATAGCGTTTTATCTTCGCCAGATGGTGTGTCATTTCGCCGTTGGTGAGGTATATGCCATTCTCGTCTATTCTATCCACGTGCACGCATCCCGAGCAATGTATGATCTCTGTTGGACTAATCAGCATACCCACATGGGTTATCCTTGTGGCATTCGGATTGCGGTCTGCATGGTCAAAGAATACTAGATCGCCGGGTTGTGCCTCTGCCAACGAATTCACCTCTTCACCCTGTGTCACCTGTTCGCGAGCGTTGCGCAATAGGTTCATGCCAAACACGCTATATACCGTCTGGGTAAATCCAGAGCAGTCATAGCCCATCATGTTCTTTCCGCCCCAGAGATACGACACGTTCAGCAACTGTTGTGCCACGCGCACCACATCCTCGCCTGTCGCCTTCTTACCATTAACTGCGCCGTTCTCTAACCTAAATATACAACGAGGGTCAATCTTATATTTCTTGTCTAGCACTTCGAATGTGCCCTTTTTATAGTTTGGCAATCGTGTACCAATGGTTAACATCCGTTTTTCTCCCGTTTCCATATCTATAGCCACAGCCATAGGTATGGCTACCACGCCTTCTCCGTTTGTCTTTCGACTCTCGTCAAGTAGTCGAACTGCCTCTTCGCTTACGGATGTCATCATTTTTGCGCTTACCCATCCTTCTTGTCCGTCTCGGGTAGATCGTATCTTAGTCCAACTTGACTTGCGTTCCACCACTTCACAGACTTCGCCAAACAGCAGTTGTGTCGCCTGCTCGGCGGCTTCGGATGGTTCTTCGCGCACGGGGGTAACGGGGCAATTGTTAATGGCATACTCTACGCCACGAACCAGACAAGTGCTGGCCATGAGGGCTAGTGCTAGTGTCAAAATCTTTTTCATGGTTGTGTTTTTTTTGATGGTTTGACCGAGTTTATCGTTTGATGTGCAAAGGTACGACAAAAAATGCAAATACGCAAGACTTTTTGCAATTTGTTGCAAAATACCCAGTCCGAACCCTCTGTGAGGAACGTCACTACTAAGCACCTACAAACATGCTCATTACATGCCCATAAACATGGTTATCACAAACCATATCGCGATGCCACTTAAAAACAAATCGACTATGATACAAAAGATATTTTCTTCCATAACCATTAATATTAGAAATCATTATCCTCATACGAATCAAATCCCGACATGCTGTCGTCGTCATAGTCGCCACAGTCCCTCGTCGAAATGGGCTTGCAAGAAGAAACTCGCGTGCGAGTTTAGCTTGCCGCCATTTCTCCTCTCCCCAAAAATTAAAAATTTTGGGGACCCCATTGCTTGGTTGAGCTCTCATCAGAGTTAAAAAGAAAATCAAATAAGCCCATAATGACAAAATTTAAGAGTTAAACGTTCTTGTTTTTTGTAAATCCGCTGCAAAATTACTACTATAAACTGACAAAACACGTCAGTATGTAAGAAAAAATGCATTTTTTTTCGAAAAAAGTGCATTTATATTCTATCGTAAGATTATCAAGGGATATTTTTGGGTTATAATGTGCTTATTGGCATCCTCGTAACCGAAGATGCTGCAATACCTGTATCCCTGATGAGGGTAAGGATAATTAGTCCCCGAACAACAACAGATTACTCTGGACGCAAGACATATAGCGAGCTCAAGTTGCGGCCCTTCTCGTCGAAATCCAATCCATAGCCCAAAACAAACTTGGTAGGGATAGACTTGCCAATATACTTAGGCGTAGAGTCGGGATATTGCAGCGAATCGGGCTTGAAAAGGAACGAAGTGAGCTCCACAGAACGAGCTCCCTCCTCCTTGAGCTGCTGGATAAAACCGTGCATGGTCAAACCTGTATCAACAATATCTTCGATGATAATCACATCGCGGTCCTTAACCGACGTTTGCAACGGAATCAACATATTCACTTTGCCCGTGGTGGCAGTTCCCTCGTAGGACTTGAGACGCACAAATGTGATCTCCGCAGGCAATGTGATGAGCTTGAACAAGTCGGACGCATACATAAACGCACCATTCAATACGCAGATAAACAAAGGTTCACGACCCGCATAATCGGCATTAATACGCTCGGCTACTTGCGCTACGATAGTAGCAATCTCTTGCTGTGACAGATACTCATCGAAAGTGAGATTGTTGATAGATACACTCTGCATGGAAGGAGAATTTTTTAAATGAAAGCGCAAAAGTAGTAAAAATTATTGGATTATGCAAGAAAAAATATGTTTTACAGCAAAAAATAGACCATAAAATGCTTTCGCATTTGGAGAATTGAAAAAAAAGCACTACCTTTGTAGGCGATAAATTGTGCAAACTTACAAAATACAATCGATATGAAAAACGAAGAATTGGAAAAAGTATTGGCCGTTGCTGAGCAATGGACCAAAGAGCCTTATGACGCTGAAACCCGCGCTGCGGTAAAAGCCATGATTGAGGCTGAAGATAAAACCGAACTGATCGATAGCTTCTATCGCACATTGGAATTTGGTACAGGTGGATTGCGTGGTATCATGGGTCCTGGTACCAATCGTATGAACCAATACATCGTGGCACAAGCTACCCAAGGCTATGCCAACTATCTGTTGAAAGTGCAACGCGAAGGCGGTTTTACCACCCTAAAGGGCGATACCGTGAGCGTGGTAGTAGGTCACGACTGCCGCAACAACGGCCGCCTCTTTGCGGAGACCGTAGCTGCAGTATTCGCTGCCAACGGCATCAAGGTGTATCTCTTTGAGAGCCTACGCCCAACACCAGAGGTGAGCTTCGCTATCCGTCACTTGTCGGCGCAAGGTGGTGTCAACGTAACCGCAAGCCACAACCCAAAAGAGTACAACGGCTACAAAGCATACTGGGAGGACGGTAGCCAAGTGCTTCAACCACACGACCAAGGTATCATCGACGAGGTGAACAAAGTGACCATGGCTGATGTGAAGATGACTGGCAACGAGCACCTGATCGAGATCATTGGTGGCGAGTTGGACTACGACTATATGCAAGCCGTGAAGAGCGTGATGATAGACCAAGAGACCATCCTTCGCCAAAAAGACCTGAACATCGTTTATACCCCTCTCCACGGAGCAGGACGCCAAATCATCCCAATGTGCCTCCGCTCTTGGGGTTTTGAGAATATCCACGTGGTGCCAGAGCAAATGGTAATCGATGGCAACTTCCCAACCGTACAAAGTCCAAACCCAGAGAACGCAGAGGCTATGACCATGGGTATGAACCTCGGTACGCAACTCAATGCCGACCTCGTGATTGCCAGCGACCCAGATGCCGACCGTATCGCCATCGTTTGCCGCAATGACAAAGGCGAGTGGACCATCATCAACGGTAACCAGACCTGTATGATGTACTGCTACTACATCATCAACAATATGAAGAAACTTGGCAAACTTCGCCCAGAGCACTACTTGGTTAAGACCATCGTTACTAGCGAGTTGATTCGCAAGATGGCGGATGCACAAGGCGTGACTTTGACCGACGAATATACAGGCTTCAAGTGGATTGCCAACCGTATCCGCGAGTGGGAAGGCACACGCAAATATATTGGCGGTGGCGAAGAGAGCTTCGGCTTCTTGGCCTTCGACGGCGTACGCGATAAATGTTCGCCATCGGCTATCTGCCTCATCTGCGAGATTGCTGCGTATGCAAAGGACAACGGCATGACCCTGTATGACTATCTGCTGAACATCTATATGGAGTATGGCTTCCAACGCGAGACAACAGTCAATGTGGTTCGTCCTGGTAAATCAGGTGCCGAGGAGATCCAAGCCATGATGGTGAACTTCCGCCAAAACCCTCCAATGGAGATCGCAGGCGAGAAAGTGGTGAAGATCAAAGACTTCAAGACCCTTGTTCAACGCGAATGGGTGAATGGCGAGTGGGTAGAGACACCTATCGTGATGGCATTGAATGCAACCAGCAACGTGCTCCAATACTTTACCGAAGGCGGCTTGAAGATTTCTGTTCGTCCAAGTGGTACCGAGCCAAAAATCAAATTCTACTTTGAGATCCCTGCTGTGATGGCTACTCCTGCAGACTACGACAAGGCTACTGCTGAGGCAGAGGCTAAAGTGCCTGCAATCAAAGCCAGCATGGGCATCTAATTGCATAGTCAATAGTGGATTAATACGACAAAAGCACCTCTTTGGGAGGTGCTTTTTGTTATATTAAGTGGATCATCGTTATGGCTTCTTGGCCAACTTCATGACTTCAGCAGCGATGATACGTGCAGAGTCGGGGAGCGCTAAGGTGAGTATGTTGCGCTGCAGGGTAGTCAAGCGTAGCTCGTCATGAATCAACGTGAGTGCAGTAGCGATAAGCATATCGTGGGCATCTACATCCTTGACCAATACGGCAGCATCCTTGCGCACCAATGCCATCGCATTGTGCGTCTGGTGGTCCTCAGCCACATTTGGCGATGGCACCAAGATCGAAGCCTTGCCCAACAAACACAATTCGGAGATAGACGAAGCACCAGCACGCGAGATCACCAGGTCGGCCAAAGCATAAGCCAAAGGCATCTGGCTGACAAAGTCGGTACAGATGATATTAGGATGAGGCAATTGGTCAAGAGCCGCCTTGCAGTCAGCATAGTAGTTCTTGCCCGTCTGCCAGATCACCTGTACACCACTATCAATCAATTCAGGCAGGTGTGCCATGATGCTCTGGTTGATGGTACGCGCACCCAGACTGCCGCCAATGATGAGCAGGGTCTTCTGGTCGGTAGTAAAATGGACGCCAAACGTTTGATTGAAATAGGCAATAGCCTCGGCAGGAGTGCCCGTAGTAAGGTTCTGGCGCACAGGATTGCCTGTGAGGATGATCTTCTCCTTAGGGAAGAAGCGCTCCATGCCCTCGTATGCTACGCATATCTTTTGAGCATCGTCCTTCAGCAGTTTGTTGGTAACGCCTGCAAAGCCGTTCTGCTCTTGCAATAGGATAGGTACCCCCATCTTGGCAGCCACCTTCATGGCCGCACCACTAGCATAGCCGCCTACGCCTACACCCGCATCCGGACGGAAATCGCGCACGATCTGGCGGGCTTGACGCATCGAGCGAATCAGGTCGATCACCACGCGGATATTCTTCCATGGACGACTGCGGTCAAATCCCTTGACAGGCAGACCAATAATCTGGTAGCCCGCCTGAGGCACACGCTCCATCTCCATGCGACCGAGCGCTCCGACAAAGAGTATTTCGCAATTGGGATCTGCTTCGCGCAAAGCGTTAGCAATACTTACGGCGGGGAAGATATGACCTCCTGTGCCGCCTCCAGAGATTAGGTACTTCATATTCGTTCGAATTACAGCGTTAAGTCTAATTCAATATCTGGCACATCATCCAGACTCTCGTTGGTAACCGCCTGCTGGCGCGCATGCAAGATACTTTGCTCGCGCGAGACACTCATGATGATACCAAAATATAGACTGGTGATAAGCGCACTCGTTCCTCCTCGACTAATCATAGGCAATGGCTGGCCCGTAACAGGACCAATACCTACCGATACCATCATACTGATAAGCGCCTGGCAAGTGAGCATCAGCGCCAAACCCATGACCATCAGCATGGCGGCATAGTCGGCATACCTGCTACTGGTCATACACGCACGGGCGAGGATAAAGAGGTAGATGGCTATCAGCACAATGGCACCTATCAGTCCCCATTCCTCTACGATTATCGCAAAGATATAGTCGGAAAATGCTTGAGGCAATACATCGCGCTGTTGGCTGTTGCCCGGCAGTACGCCCAAGGGCGAAGCACCACCACGAGCAATAGCAATCTTGGCATGCGAGCGCTGGTAGTTGTCGTCAGTAATCTTGTATTCTTCGATAGGCGTTTCGTTCTCACGCAACATATCGTTGACACGCTCCACTTGGGTGATCAGACGCTTGAAAGGACCATTGATAGTGCGCCCCTTGCTGATATAACACCCGTTGACGATAAAAAAGACGCTAATCAACACGACAAACATGATACCCAGCAGACTGCCCCAATACTTCACATGGATATGCGCTAAGAATGCCAACAGAATCACAATACCGCCCAATAATACGGCTGTGGACAAGTTGCCAAGGAAGATGATACCGCAAATCACCATAGTACAACCAATGGCAATCATAAAGTATTTCTTTTCATCTTCTGCGTTCTTGATCTTGCTAAATAGGTCGCTGACCACGATGATTAGGGTCAGTTTGGCCAGTTCGGACGGTTGGAACGTGATGCCCATGATGCGCAGCCAACGTTTGGCCCCATTGATCTCTACACCTAGCGGAGTGAAGGTGAGAATCAGCATGATAAAGGATACCACCAGTCCAATATAGCCCAAAGTGCGTATCAGGCGACTGGGCAAAAACTGAATGACAAAAGCAGCTGCTACACCCACCAATATAAATACGATTTGGGATAGGATAGGGCCCAAGATGCCGCCTTCCTCCTTGAATGCCAGCGTGCTACTGGCAGAGAAGAGTGCAATGATAGCCCAAATGATGAGACCGATAAATAGTACCCAATAGGTGCGGTCGACATAGCGCATCTGCTGGCGTATACCCTGTTTTAAGTCTGAAATGTTCATTGTTCGTAGTTGTTTAGGTTGTAGGATTATAGATCGCGTACAGCAGCCATGAATTGCTCGCCTCGATCCTCGTAGCTCTTGAATAGGTCAAAGCTAGCGCAGCATGGAGATAGCAGCACGGTATCGCCCTCTTGGGCAGATTGGTAAGCGGCTTGCACAGCATCTGCAAGCGTGTTTGTAGAGATATACTTTATACCCATTGGCTCGAAATGCTGGATGAGCTTGCTATTGTCCTTGCCCATGAAGATTAGCGTATGGCATTTGGTTTTGACCAATTGGTCGATCTCGCTATAGTCGTTGCCCTTGTCCTTGCCGCCGAGGATAAGCACCGTAGGCGTCGTCATGCTCTCCAATGCATACCAACATGAATTGACATTGGTAGCCTTGGAGTCGTTGATATAGCGCACACCACGCACGGTAGCCACGTATTGCAAACGATGGTCAACGCCAGCAAACTGCTGCAGACTCTCGCGAATCACATCGTTGTGGATATTCAATATGTGCGCAGCAATACCCGCTGCCATTGAGTTGTATTGATTGTGCTTGCCCTTCAGACTCAAGTCGGATAGAGGCACATATAGCGGCTTGTGCGACGGATGCGCATCAACTACCAATTGTGTACCATCGGTATATGCCACGTTTTGCTCGTTGCTACCGAATGGGTACAAAGTGGCTTGAGGATGAATTCGTTGGATCTCTCGATTGATCACAGGGTCTTCGCTCCAGTAGATAAACGCGTCGCTCGCAGTTTGGTTGCGCGTAATGCGGAACTTGGCATCGACATAGTTCTGGAACTGATGGTCGTATCGGTCCAAGTGGTCAGGCGTGATGTTGAGCAGAATGGCAATGTCGGCCTTGAAATCGTAGCAGTTGTCCAACTGGAAAGAGGACAACTCAATCACATAGTAGGCATGATCTTCTTGTGCTACTTGTAGAGCGAGCGAGTTACCGATATTGCCTGCGAGTCCCACATCTAATCCTGCTCGATGCAACATATCGAAGAGTAGGGAAGTAGTTGTAGTTTTGCCGTTGGAACCCGTGATGCAAATCATTTTTGCTTGGGTATAACGCGCTGCAAACTCAATTTCCGAGATGATAGGTGTTCCTTGTGCCCTGAGCTGCTGTACAATAGGACCAGAGAATGGGATACCTGGCGACTTGATGACTTCATCTGCGGCGAGAATCTTCTCTGTGCTATGTTGCCCCTCTTCCCAACTGATATGATGTTGGTTGAGCAATGCCTGATACATAGGCGCAATAGTGCCTCTATCGCTAACAAACACGTCCATCCCCTTGCTTTGAGCTAGGATGGCAGCACCTGTTCCCGATTCTCCGGCACCAAGAATAACAATTTTTTTCATAGTCGTTTATCGTATTTTGAGTGTTAGGATAGTCAATGCTGCTAGGATAAGGGTCACAATGCAGAATCGAAGGACAATCTTGGTCTCATGTTGGAGCGGACCTTTGCCCTTGAATAGCACTTTGCAGGTTGGATCGTTTTTCAGTACTTGATCCATAGAGGTGCGGTAATGGTCATGCAATGGGGTGCGTTTCCAAACGCGCAGATGGATGCCTTTTTTCTTGGCAAACTTATACACTTGTGTCTGCACAATCACACTGACGCTTTCCATAAGGAAGATTCCGCAGAGGATAGGCAGTAATAGTTCCTTGTGAATGATCACGGCACTCACACCAATGATTCCGCCAATGGTCAAACTGCCTGTATCGCCCATGAATACCTGTGCAGGGAAACCGTTCCACCATAAGAAACCAATCAATGCACCGATGAAAGAAGCTAAGAAGATAGTCAACTCCTCACTACCTGGGATGTACATCACATCGAAATAGTCGGAGAAGACCACGTTACCACTAATGTAGGCTAGCACCAGCAAGGCGACACCTATAATAGCTGAGTTGCCGGCACACATGCCGTCCATACCATCATTGAGGTTGGCACCGTTACTCACGGCTGCCACAACCAATATAGTAAGGATGACAAAGAAAATCCATCCCGCCTTATATTTATTGGTTTCTCCTAGGAATGAGAACATATCCGCGTAATTAAAGTCATGCGCCTTGAAGAACGGAATCGTAGTACGAGTAGATTTAACCTCTGGTGACTTCTCGAAAACGGTAATGTTGTTTTCAATATGACTAGTTACACGCTCGTTCATCACGGCTTCTGGACTATAGCGAAGCGTCAGTCCTACAATAAGTCCAAGAGTGATTTGTCCTGCAATTTTAATCCAACCATTTAGTCCATCTTTGTTCTTACGAAAAGTCTTGATGTAGTCGTCT